>CAMVBR010000254.1 GCA_947165755.1 uncultured Clostridia bacterium | reverse complement strand
GCGACGATACTGCTGTAATATCAACATTTTTCCCTCCTTCGCGGAGGGATTTTTTATTTCCTCTTTTGCTGCGTACGGTGAGACTTTTTCTCAAAAGAAAGACAATAAAAAAGCAGAAAAAACACTTGAAAAGAACCGGATTGTATGGTATCGTTAATATGCCACATAAAAATCAAATACATATAGTTCAAAACTTTGGAGAATTATAACATTATACAGAAAGCAACTTTATAAAAAGTGCTTTCTCCATTCTGTATTTTGTTATAATTCAGAAGTTTGATTTTTGTGTGGCAACAAAAACGGGGAAAGGCATTTTTTATGCGTCTTCGTTTTTGGAGGCGCATTTTTTTATTGTCTAAAAAGAGGCGCAAAGTACATTTTTACATCAATCAAATCAGAGAAAGGGGGTTAGTTTAATGAAATCAAAAAGACCAATCCAGACGATAACAATAGGAAGTGCACAAAAAGACACAGATTTAATAAAAGACATTTTGAGGTATATGGAAGAAAAAAATCTTTCAAGTGCAGCAGACGCAGTTCGTTCTCTTTGTAAAGATGCTTTAGCTTTCAAGAAAGCATCAAAATAATATAAAAATATGTCAAGTATTACAATTTTAGTTAGGAGAAAAATAACGATGAAAAAGTGCATTTGTGTTTTGTTATCTGTAATGCTTTTAGCAAGCTTACTCCCTACTCTCGCGCTTGCGGAAGATACGCCAGAGATTCCGGAAGGCTATACCCCCATTTACACAAAAGACGATCTTGACAATATCCGGTTGGATTTGTCTGGAAAGTATATTTTGATGAACGATATCGTTTTTACAGATGAGGATTATGCGCCCGGCGGCGATTTCTATAATTACACCTATGGGTGGAAGCCGATTGGGACTTCATCATCACCGTTTACCGGAGAACTGGACGGAAACCATTACGATATCTTTAATTTGAGAATAATAAATCCTGATCAGGATTATCAGGGTTTATTCTCATCATTAAGTAATGCTGCAATCATTCAAAATTTGGGGATGCAAAATGCTGAAATACAAGGTGTGAATTACGTCGGCGCAGTTGCAGGATATGTTGCAAGTTCCTCATCGATTCTCAACTGCAATATTTCAGGCAATATCTGCGGAAATTCAAATGTAGGAGGAATCTCCGGTTATTTGAAAGGGTCTTCACAGATAACCGTAATTCAGAACTGTGTTGTAAAAGGAACAGTATCGGGCATAGAAAACATCGGCGGGATTACAGGAAATATCGCCGCCGTATCGCGTAGTTATATGAGTGGCGGCAGGTCATATACGGATAGTGAACCTGCCCATATCATTAACTGCATAAATGCAGCATCTGTAAAAGGACATGAAAATGTTGGCGGTATATGCGGGTATGCGTACAGTGGTGGTGCCCAGATCCAAAATACATATAATACCGGTTCCGTATATGCCTCGGAATTAAATGCCGGAGGTCTATATGGTTATATTATTGGGAACTCAAACAATCATCAAAACAAAGTGAATGGCGTAACAAGTTGGAGATATTGGATTACAAAACCGGGCGCATATAATTGCTTTAATATCGGAACTGTTATCTCTGGCAGTTATGCCGGTGGATTGGTTGGGATTTGTACGAGAGAAAC
Source organism: uncultured Clostridia bacterium (assembly GCA_947165755.1). Classification (GTDB taxonomy): domain Bacteria; phylum Bacillota; class Clostridia; order Oscillospirales; family Acutalibacteraceae; genus RUG806. The sequence goes on along the minus strand of CAMVBR010000254.1, from coordinate 2,434 downwards.
AGGCGCAAGCGGCACATTCAGCTTTGGATACAGTGCCTGCTATAATGCGGGACAAGTATCAGTAGAAAATGAAGAAGGGTATTTTGGTCCAATTTGCGGGTCAGGCCCCAATGATTGTTATGCACTGTTTTTGGAAAATACTTGTGAGAATCCGACTAACACAATCGGTGAGATAAAAACTGATACAGAACTCAGACGTCCGGGAGCATATGGTACGTATTTTGATTTTGAAAACAATTGGGAAATCATTGTCGGTGCGAATTATCCATACGCAACCCTGAAAGGGCTTCCTTCCGTTGATTCTTTTACTGCCTGTCCGCACACTAATACTGAACTCCAAAACGTTGCCGCAGCCACCTGCACCGAAGCTGGTTACACCGGCGACCTCGTCTGCCTTGATTGCGGTGAAACCGTTACAGAGGGTGAAACGATCAACGCCCTCGGGCACGATTACGTTGACCATCCTGCTCAGGCGGCGACCTGTATCGCCGTCGGTTGGGAAGCGTATCAGACCTGTTCCCGCTGCGATTATACAAGCTATGAAGAAAAGGGTGTTGATCCCACGAACCACGTAAACACGCAAACCGTGCCCGAAACCGCTTCCACCTGTATTGCGCATGGTTATACGGCGGGCGTATACTGCAATGACTGCGAACAGTATATTTCCGGCCATACCGAAAAAGCGCTTGCCGATCATACGTGGAACAGTGGCGAGGTGATCAAAGAGGCCACCTGCAAAGAAAAAGGTCTTGTAAAATACACCTGCACCGTACCGGGCTGCGGCGAAACGCAAACGGTTGAAACGGATATCGCCTCCAACAACCACAATTACGCATCGGCTGTTACCGCACCTACCTGCACCGCACAGGGGTATACCACCTACACCTGTTCCCGTTGCGGCTATACTTACAAAGGCGATTACGTTGCCGCTTTGGGCCACAGCTACAAGAAGACCGTGACCGCGCCCACCTGCACATCTGAAGGCTATACTACCTACACCTGCGTGCGTGGGGATCACGTTTACTCTGCCGACAGAACGCCCGCAGTTGCTCACATGGATAAAAACGGCGACGGGGTTTGCGACTACGGCTGCGGCACGGTGCTTACGCCTTCCAATCCCGGACCTTCTTCCAACGATAAAACCTGCGCGTATTGCGGCAAGGTGCATCCGAATAATTTTATCGGTTTCATTACCTCTTTCTTCCACAGCATCGCATATATATTCGCGCGTATGTTCGGAACAAGATAACAGAACGTATAACCATCAGAGCGGGCCGCTGCGCCCGCTCTTTTTTCAATTTTGTATTTTCATGAATCAGATTAAAAGCAAATTGCAGTTTATAGGGGTGTTTGCCTTTCCGTCGGTAGCGCGGCTGACCACAGCCGCTATTGTGCAGAGACGCGGGTATGCGGCGGTGTGCCGACGGATACCCCGGCTCTGTGCAACGTAAGGAAAATATATTGAAAGAGGATAGTTTTCGTCGTCCCTGCGCCGGGGTATAGCCCGCATGCGCTTCCTATACCCACGCCTTGTGCCGATAGCGGCTGTGGTCAGCCGCGCTACCAGAGTTATCTCGCGCCTTCGGCGCGATAAACTGAGATCACACAAACAGGCAGCGGTTTTCCGCTGCCTGTTTTCTGACTTCTGACTACTGACTTCTGACTACTGACTTCTGACTACTTATGATACTTTTCCCCTTTGCCGATCTTGAAGCCCCGGTAGATCTGCTCCAGCAGCATCACGCGGGCGAGGCGGTGGGGAAAGGTCATACGGCTCATGGACAGGCGCGCGTCCGCCCGCCGCTTTACCTCGTCCGAAAGGCCGTAGGAGCCGCCGATGATAAATACGATATGGCTTTTGCCCTTCAAGGGCGCTTCCGCGAGCAGGGCGGCAAGATCTTCGGAGGAATAGAGCTTTCCCTCGATGCACAGGGCCACAACGTAAGCCCCGGCAGGGATCTTACGCAGGATCTCCTGCCCTTCCCGCATGAGGGCGTCCTGAATCAGCGCGTCCCCGGCGTTTTCGGGCAGCTCGGCGGCGCGGATCTCGGCGATATTCACTTTGGCGTAAGCACCGAGGCGCTTACCGTATTCCGCGGCGGCGTCCGCATAGAACGCGTCCTTCAGCCGCCCAACGGCAAGGATCGAGATGGAAAGCATTGTGTTACCCTCTAAATATGTAGAAACGCCGGTGGTGCGACCGCCGTTCGCCGTTCGCCGTTTGCCGTTCGCATCGGAACTCTGCCTTCAGATATAAAAGCAAAAGCAATCTGCAAGCTGGCATTTCCTTGAAGCATCGACAAAAACAACTATCAAACATCATCAATCTTTGTTTCGCACCTTTGCCAAAGAATCCAAGGCGAACGGCAAACGGCGAACAGCGAACGGCGCAAATCTCTTAACGGAATTAAAAAATAATATACTCTTCCATGGC
>CAMVBR010000253.1 GCA_947165755.1 uncultured Clostridia bacterium | reverse complement strand
CAGCAAACGGCGCAAATTTCAGTTTAGCGCTGTGCGCTAAACTGAAATTTACTCAACGCGGTACGTTGTGGGGACCTCGTTCACAGGCAGGCAAAACACGCCGTTTTCGGGCAGATAGGCTTCGCTGCCGCAGATGAGCTTCTTTGCGCCGGGGCATACGACGCCGGCCTTTTTTGCCGTGGGGGACGAGAGGGTGAACGCCTCTGCCCTGCCCTGCCGGAACCGCGCCCCCACCGTGATATTGCCGCGGGCGCGCAGGCCCGAAAACTCGCCCGAAACGCTTTCGGGAACGGCAGGCAGCAGGGTGATACGCCCGTCGTGGCTTTGCAGGAGCGCCTCCGCGATGCCTGCCGTGCCGCCGAAATTGCCGTCGATCTGGAAGGGCGGGTGGGTATCGAAGAGGTTGGGCAGCGTGGAGCGGGTGAGCAGCAGCCTTAAATGGGCGAAGGTATTCTCGCCGTCGCGCAGGCGGGCGAACAGATTGATGAGCCACGCGCGGGACCAGCCGGTGTGGCCGCCGCCGAAGGACAGCCGCCGCTCCAGCGTTTTGCGGATGGCGGAAAACAGCGCCGGCGTTTGGGCGGTGATCATATTGCCGGGGTACAGGCCGTAGGCATGGGAGATATGGCGGTGGCCGGGCTCAGGCTCGTCGTATTCCTCGGGCCACTCGTTCAGGGTGCCGTTGGCGCCAACCTTCAGCTTCGGCAGCTTCCCGAGCGCCGCGGCGGCCGCAGCCTTGGTTTCGGGATCGATGGAAAGCAGATCCTCCGCAGCCGCGTAGTTTTGCAGCACGTGTGTGACGATCTCCACGTCCATGGTGGGCGAAAAGCAGAGGTAGCCCTCTTTGCGGCCCTCGGGCGTATCGATATAATAGCGGTTTTCGGGGCTCATGGAGGGGCCGGAGCACAGCGTGCCGGTTTCGTCCTCAAACAGGTAATCGAGGAAAAACTCGGCGCAGGCCTTCATGTATTCATAGGCGGTATCGCGCAGGAAATCGAGGTCCTCGGTAAAGAGATAGTGCTCCCACATGTGGGTGGAGAGCCACGCGCCGCCCAGCGGCCACAGGCCCCAGAGCCCGTCGGCGGGGGCGGTATAGCCGTAAAGATCCGAAAGGTGGTGGGTGACGGTGCCACGGCAGCCGTAAAGCGCCTTTGCCGTTTCGCGGCCGCTTTCCAGCAGCACGCCGTTCATGTAGTCGAAGAGCGCCGCGTGGCACTCGCCCAGCCCCAGCACCTCGGCGGGCCAGTAATTCATTTGCAGGTTGATGTTGGTGTGATAATCGGCATTCCACGGGTTTTCCAGCTTTTCGGCCCACACGCCCTGCAAATTGGCGGGCAGGGTGCCCTCGCGGGAGGAGGAGATGAGCAGGTACTTGCCGAAATTGAAATAGAGCTCGTAAAGGCCCGGGTCCTCGGCGGCGGGGTCGTCCCTGAGGCGGGCGATGCGCTCCCCTGCCGGCTTGCGCCGCAAAGCGGGATCGGCCTCGGCAAAGGACACCGACGTTTCATGGAACAGCGCGGTGAAATCTTCGATATGGTTCGCCTTGATCGCTTCGTAATCCTCAGCCTCGGCCAGGATCTCCCGCAGCTCGGTAAGGAAGCCGTCGCCGTAGTTATACTCTGTTGCAACGGCGATGAACAGCGTAAGGCGCTTAGCGTTCTCCACGGTCAAAAAGCCGTCCGCAAAGGATATCGCGCCGTCCGAGAGGGGCTTCATGCCCACGGCGAAGCGGTGGCCGCCGTACTGCGTATGGCAAACGGCCTCCAACACGCCTTCGTTATATTCCGGAGAATCGGTAAACTCGCGCACGAAGGAGATCTTCACTTGGCCCGCTGCGGGGAAGGCGTATTGCACCGCCGTGACCTCGTAGGGATAGGAGCTGAAGGCCTCCTCCTTTACAGTACCGCACGCATACTGCGCCGCTGCGGAAAACACCGCGCGCTCCAAATCGAGCTCGCGCTTATAGCGCTTTACCTCGCCGAAATCGGGCAGGCAAATCTCAACCACCCCGGCGGATTCGTAGGATTTGACACACTGCATGGAGTCGCCCAGCAGCCGCTCGGCCTCGTCGTCGATATATTTTTCGCCCGCAAGATACATATCGCGCAGGCGTTGGATCTTGGCGCGGAATTCCGGATCGGGCGGGGCCATGGGCTCCTCGGACCAGACGGATTCCTCGTTCAGGTAGATTTTTTCGGTTTTCGTGCCGCCGAACAGCACCGCGCCGAAGCTGCCGCCGCCGATGGGAGAGCCGTTTTCCCACGACGCGGCTTCGTTATTCAATCTCAGTATCGTTTCATTCATTTTATTTACCTCGTCGCCTTAACTTTATACAGCAGCACGCCGTGGGCGGGCACTTCCCCGCCGAGGCGGTCCGTCGTTACGAAGGTGGTATTGTTCCACACGTCCGTCACCGTGTAGCGCGGGGCGGCGGGCAGGGAGACGTAACCGTCCTTTATAAGCTCCCTGAGATCCGCGTAAGCGGCGCGGGGCTTGGCCGTTTTATTGAACAGGCACACCGCCAGCTCGCGGTTCTCCAGCGGCTTTACGAGCACGTCCAGCACCCCGGCCTTCACGCGCTTGGCCTGCTTGCAGAGCGGGTCCTGATCGATGGAGATGGCGAACCGGTTGGTGACGACGCGCAGCGTTTCGTTCGACCGATCGGCGCGGCCGTCGGGCAGCAGGAGCTTGCGCAGGTCGTTGCCCAATATGAGGGGCGCGGCCATCATGCACCACAGGGAGAAGTGGGCGCGGTTTTCCTCGTCCGTTAAGCTGCCGTTGCCCACCTCGAGCATATCGGGGTCGTTGAAATGGCCCGGCGAGGCGTGCTCCCAAAGGCGCACGTTCCATTCGTAAATGCCCAAAATCGAGCGCCACTCGGGGCGGATATCGGGCGTGGTGCGCCACAGGTTGCCTGCGCTTTCGCCCCATTTCCACGGCCGGTTCAGGCCCCACTCGCAAATGGAGAAGCAGATGGGCTTTACCTCCCTGCCCTCCTTTTCGGCCTGCGCCTCGGCGGCGGCCTGCAGCAGCAGCCCCATATTGCGGTACTGCTTCGCGGCGGAATCCATGCGGGAGCCCACGGGATTGTGGATGCGGATGCTGTTGGCCCCTTCTTTGAGGGTTACCACGAGCTGCGCGCGCCCGTCCTTCGATCTGCCCCGGGTGGGCGACACCCTTACCGGGTATTCCTTTTCGCCGTTCACGCCGATCTCGGCGTACTTCTCATAATTTCCCGCCTTGCGCAAAAGCAGCGTAAGGGTATAGTCCCCGGCCGCGGGCGCGGCCACGTCGTAAAATACCACAGCGCCTCCGGCGGCGTCCAGCCCGCCGATATAGCGGCCGTCGCCGGAAAGGTTGGAATCCGTAAAGATCTCGGCGGCCCCGCGCAGCTCGGCGGCCTCCGGCCCCAGCGTGAGGAACGCTTCCTCGCCCGGCAGGGCGATGCTCAGCGCGCGGAGCTCGGGCGCGGCGGTGGGAATGGGCTCGTTGTGGCAGAAATCGTATTTGAAATACTCCACGCCCCACTCGGCAAGGGTGGCGGCGTCCGTTTCCTCATGGTAGAGGGACGAGGGCAGATCCTCGCAGGTAAACGTGCCGTTGGAGGTATAGAGCCCCATTTTAAAGCCCCTTTCGTTCACCTTTTCCACCAGCGCCTTCATGCCCGAGGGGAAGGCGGATAGATCCCCCTGCAGGCGGCCCGCGGCGTCGCGCACCGAGCTCATCCAGCAGTCGTCCACGTTTAAGTAGGTATAGCCCAGCTCGCCGAGGTGCAGCGCCTGCATGGCGTCGGCCATTTCCACTATGATTTTTTCGTTGATATTGCGGCCGAACAGGTTCCAGCTCGCCCAGCCCATGGGCGGCGTTTTCGCCGCGCCGTTTTCAAAGGGCGGCGGGTTCAGATTCAGCCGCGTGCCGTTGATGATCTTTTTTGCCGTGCACACGGGACAGATTTTGTTTTTCTTCAGAAATTTACCGACGTTTACAGCCATAAACTACCTCCCTGCCGTTGATGGATTTATTGTAACACAACAAAGAGGGTTTGAAAAGGGATTATTTCAAATTTCAGTTTATCGCGCTGATAGCGCGAAGCTGCAAGCTACAAGCTGCAA
>CAMVBR010000252.1 GCA_947165755.1 uncultured Clostridia bacterium | reverse complement strand
AACAAAAATATCCCCGCCGGGCAAAGCCGACGGGGAAAGGGAGGATATACGCGATTTTTCGATCATTTTTTCTTCTGATTGCAGCCCATGGAGCAGCCTGCGCAGCCGGAACACCCGGCGCAGCCCGCGCAGCCGCCGGCGCAGCCGCCCGCGGCGCTCTTTTTCTTATCCCTTACCAGCGACCATACCGCCAGCCCGAGGATCAGCGCCACGGCAAGGATCGCCGCAATCGTTACGATATTTGCCGATATCCATTGGAGCATGAAATCAGATCCTTTCAAATTTCAGTTTGTCGCGCCGTTGGCGCGAGTGACCAGTGACCAGTGGCCAGTGACCAGCGAACGGATTTGCTCGCCTTTGCGTCATTCTGACCACTGACCACTGGCAACTGACCACTGGAATTTGCAGGGCATCGAGCCCTGCAAATTCCAACTTATTTCTTATCCGCCGTCAGTTTCGTTGCCTCTTTATACTTCTTGAAGAACAGCATATACACCATCAGGGCGCACAGGGCGGCGGCCGCCACGAGGGAGACGATATTCAGCACGTAACCGTCGCCGGAGCCGAGGTTGCCGGAGAAGAGGTTGCCGAACTGGTTGATGATGAGCGATACCGCATAGGCGAAGCCGCACTGATAGGCGATGGCGAACAGGGTCCAGCGGGTGTTGTTCATTTCGCGCTTGATGGCGCCGATGGCGGCGAAGCAGGGCGCGCAAAGAAGGTTGAAGGTGAGGAAGGAGAAGCCGGCGATCTTGGTGGAGAAGGCGGCGGCGATCCCGCGCCAGCTGCCGAAGAGGATGCCCATGGTGCCAACGATGTTCTCCTTTGCCACAAGGCCCGTAAAGGAGGCCACGGCGGCCTGCCAGTTGCTCACGCCCCAGCCGAGCGGCGCAAAAATCCACGAAATGCCCTTGCCGATGTAGGCGAGAATGGAGGAATCCATCTGCTCCTCGCTCAGCATGCCGAAGGCGCCGTCCGCCCAGCCGAAGTAGGACGTGAACCACACCACCACGGTGGAGAGCAGAATGATGGTACCGGCCTTCTTGATGAAGGACCAGCCGCGCTCCCAGGTGGAGCGGAGGGTGTTGCCCAGGGTGGGCAGATGGTAGGCGGGCAGCTCCATTACGAAGGGAGCCGGATCGCCGGAGAAGCGCTTGGTCTTCTTGAGCATCACGCCCGAAACGATGATGGAGAGCATGCCGATGAAGTAGGCGGATACGGCGATCAGCGGGGATTTGCCGAAGAACGCGCCCGCGATCATGGCGATAAAGGGCACCTTGGCGCCGCAGGGGATGAAGGTGGTGGTCATGATCGTCATGCGGCGATCACGCTCGTTTTCAATGGTTCTCGAGGCCATGATGCCGGGGATGCCGCAGCCGGTGCCCACCAGCATGGGGATGAAGGATTTACCCGAGAGGCCGAAGCGGCGGAAGATACGGTCCAGCACGAAGGCGATACGGGCCATGTAGCCGCAGCCCTCCAGCAGGGCCAGCAGAAAGAACAGCACCAGCATCTGGGGCACGAAGCCCAGCACGGCGCCCACGCCGGCCACGATGCCATCCTGAATCAGGCCGTAAAGCCATTCGGGCACGCGGGGCTCGCCTTCATCGTTCAGCAGCGCCATATCCAGCAGGGCGGGCACGCCGGGCACCCACTTGCCGAAGGCGGCGGGATCGGGCTCCTCAAAGCCCTTTTCGGTAAAGTAAGCAACGGCATCCTTATAGCTGAGGGCGTTGGTCTCCTCCTTGTCCGCGTTTTCGGGGATCTCGCTGAAGTACACGTTCACTTCGCTCACTTCCAGCGTCTCTTCGTCCTCGATCTCAGCCACGGCCACGGTCTCGTCCGTGGTGAAGGCGGCCATATCCTTCAAAAGGGCATCCGCGTCGAAATCCTCCGCCTCAACGTCAAAGCCGAAGCCGTAAGCGTCGGCGGCGGCAGCGGCTGCGCCGTATTCATCGGCGGCCTCCTTATAAGCGGAGGAGCCGATGCCGAACAGGTGGTAACCGTCGCCGAAGAGGCCGTCGTTTGCCCAGTCGGTGGCGGAGGCGCCGAAGCCCACCATGGCGATCCAGTACACCGCGACCATGATCACGGCGAAAATGGGCAGGCCCAGCCAGCGGTTGGTAACCACTTTATCGATCTTATCGGAAACGGTGAGGTTCTCTTTCGATCTCTTTTTATAGCACTCCTTGATCACGGAGGCGATGTATACGTAGCGCTCGTTGGTGATGATGCTCTCGGCGTCGTCGTCCAGCTCCTTTTCGGCGGCGGCGATATCGGCCTCGATATGCTTCATAAGGTCTTCGGGGAGCTTGAGCTGCGCCAGCACCTTATCGTCGCGCTCGAAGATCTTGATGGCGTACCAGCGCTGCTGCTCCTCGGGCAGCGTATGCACGGCGGCCTCTTCGATGTGGGCGATGGCGTGCTCCACAGGGCCCGAAAAGCTGTGCTGCGGCACGGTGGCCCTGCCCGCGGCGGCCTTGATGGCGGCTTCGGCGGCTTCGGTGATACCGGTGCCCTTCAGAGCCGAGATCTCCACCACGGTGCAGCCGAGGCGCTTGCCGAGGGCGGCGAAATCGATCTTATCGCCTCTCTTTTTCACCACGTCCATCATGTTGACGGCCACCACCACGGGGATGCCCAGCTCCGTGAGCTGGGTGGTGAGGTACAGGTTGCGCTCCAGATTGGTGCCGTCCACGATATTGAGGATGGCGTCGGGGCGTTCGCCGATCAGGTAGTTTCTGGCCACCACTTCCTCCAGCGTGTAGGGCGAAAGGGAGTAGATGCCGGGCAGGTCCGTAATGATCACGCCGTCGTGCTTTTTCAGGCGGCCTTCCTTCTTTTCCACGGTGACGCCGGGCCAGTTGCCGACGAACTGGTTGGAGCCGGTCAGGGCGTTGAATAACGTGGTTTTACCGCTGTTGGGGTTGCCCGCAAGGGCAATTTTGATCTCCATAAACGATCTCCTTTCCTTCGTGCTTATTCCACTTCGATCATTTCCGCGTCCGCTTTGCGCAGAGAAAGCTCATACCCGCGTACGTTCAGCTCCACAGGGTCGCCCAGGGGGGCCACCTTGCGCACGAAGATCTCTACGCCCTTCGTGATGCCCATATCCATGATGCGGCGCTTCACCGCGCCTTCGCCGTGCAGCTTGACTACCTTTACGGTTTCGCCCACGCGCGCGTCTCTTAACGTTTTCATACCATACGCTCCTTCTATCAATTGGATCAAACCATGATCCTTCTTGCCATTTCATCGTTGATCGCAATGCGCGATTCCTTCACCCGCACGATCACGTTTTCACCGAGCTTGCTCACAACGCTCACGCTGCCGCCCACGGTGAAGCCGAGGTCCTCGAGATGCTTTTTGATTTCGGGGCTGCCGCCGATCTTACGGATGATCAGCTCCACGCCCGTATCCGCTACGCTTAAGGGTAACACGGTAAACTCCTTTCGCAAAAAACCAGTTAGTTTCATCTAACTGCCAAGGGATAAATATATGCGTTAGCCATCTCTAATCTCATCGGCAAAAAAAAGAAAGCTCTTTTTGCCGCTCCCGATCCGGATAAAAGCAGATTAGAAACCACTAACACACAAACAACAGGTTAGCTTTCACTAACCTTTCACTGTCATTATAGTTAGTTACTTCTAACTTGTCAAGGATTTTTTTCGTTTTTACGCAAAAAGGACGTGTTTTCCGCCGTTCCATGCGCCCGTGCAGATCATTTTCGGCCGAACAGCCGTTTTTTCTCCACGGTTTCGGCCCTGAGGCCGGTCATTTCGTAGCCGGTGGCGGCAATGGCCCTGCGAAGGGCTTCCGCATCGGGGGCGGGATCGGAAACAAAGCTGCACTCCCCCGTTTGATACGAGCTTTTCACCTTGCGCGCGCCGGGCACCTCGCGGCGGATGACGTCGTTTATATGCGCCTCACACATACCGCAGGCCATGCCCTGAATGCTGAGCACCGTTTTTACCATATTGATCACTCCAAAATAATTATTGTTAGTCATCGCTAACTTACAGGATCAATATAGCACCGAAAAAAGAATTTGTCAAGAGAAATTGCAGTTTGTCGGGGTGTTTACCTTTCCGTCGGTAGCGCGGCTGACCACAGCCGC
>CAMVBR010000251.1 GCA_947165755.1 uncultured Clostridia bacterium | reverse complement strand
TTGTTCACGTATCTCTGAATGAACTCGTTGGCCTCTTCCATGATGGTAAGGTCGGCGGAGAAGTTGGTGTCGAACACCTTGGCAAAGCCGAGGGCTCTTAAGGCGGAAACAAGCTTGCCGGTCACGATGGAGCCGATGGGCATGCCGAATTCCTCACCGAGGCCCACGCGCACGGAGGGCGCGGTTTGCACGATCACGTGCTTGGAGGGATCGTTAAGAGCGGCAACCACCTTGGCGGTATCGTCACGCTCGCTCAGCGCGCCTGTGGGGCAGGCCACGATGCACTGGCCGCAGGAGATGCAGGCGGCGTCCGCGAGGGGCTTTTCCATCACGCAGCCGATGTGGGTATCGAAGCCTCTGGCGTTGGCGCCGATCACACCTACGCCTTGGTTTACGGCGCAAACGGCGGAGCAGCGGCGGCAAAGGATGCACTTCTCGTTATCGCGGTACATATGCGCGGCGGAAGCGTCGATCTCATAGTGGTTCTGCACGCCTTCAAAAGCGTTTTCGTCTTCGATGCCGTAATCGTGGCACAGCTTCTGCAGCTCGCAGGAGCCGGAGCGCACGCAGGAAAGACATTCCTTCTTATGGTTGGAAAGCAGCAGCTGCAGGTTCATCTTTCTGGCGGCAACCAGCTTGGGAGTATTTGTTTTCACTTCCATGCCCTCGCTCACCTTGGCAACGCAGGCAGGCACGGGGCCTCTGGCGCCGGTGGCTTCCACAAGGCAGATACGGCAGGCGCCGATCTCATTCACGTCTCTGAGGTAGCAGAGGGTGGGAATATCCACGCCGACCTTGCGGGCAGCATCGAGAATAGTAGTGCCCGCGGGCACGGTAACGGGAATCCCGTTGATTTTTACGTTAACATCAGCCATGATTCCTGTCCTCCTTATTTCTTACTGATAGCGTTCTTCTTGCAGTTAGCCATGCAAGCGCCGCACTTGATGCACTTTTCGGGATCGATAGCGTAAGAAGGCAGCTTATGGCCGGGCGCGACGTAATCGGTTTTGCTGATCGCGTTGGCGGGGCAGTTTCTGGCGCAAAGGCCGCAGCCGATGCAGGCGTCCCGATCGATGGTGAAGGTAAGCAGATCCTTGCACACGCCGGCGGGGCACTTCTTATCGCGCACGTGGGCGATGTATTCGTCCTTGAAGCGCAGGTAGGTGGAAAGCACGGGGTTGGGAGCGGTCTGGCCGAGGGCGCACAGAGAGTTGTTCTTGATGTAGTAGCAAAGCTCTTCCATGCGGTCGAGGTCTTCCATGGTGCCCTTGCCGGAGGTGATCTTTTCAAGGATCTCGTAAAGGCGCTTGGTACCCACGCGGCAGGGGGTGCACTTACCGCAGGATTCGTCTACCGTAAAGCCGAGGAAGAACTTTGCGATATCCACCATGCAGTTATCCTCGTCCATGATGATGAGTCCACCGGAGCCCACGATGGAACCGATGGCCGCAAGGCTCTCGTAATCGATGGGCGTATCGAGGAATTCCGCCGGGATGCAGCCGCCGGAGGGGCCGCCGGTTTGCGCCGCCTTGAACTTTTTGCCGTTGGGCACGCCGCCGCCGATTTCTTCCACGATCTCGCGCAGGGTGGTGCCCATGGGGATCTCCACAAGGCCGGTATGGTTGATCTTGCCGCCGAGGGCAAACACCTTGGTGCCCTTGGAGGTCTCGGTGCCCATGGAGTTGAAGAACTCGGCGCCCTTGAGGATAATCTGGGGGATATTGGCGTAGGTCTCTACGTTGTTGTTATTGGTGGGCTTGCCGAACAGACCCTTTTCAGCCGGGAAGGGCGGGCGGGTTCTGGGCTCGCCGCGGTTGCCCTCGATGGAGGTCATAAGGGCGGTCTCTTCGCCGCATACGAACGCGCCGGCGCCGAGACGGATATGCAGATCGAAATCGAAGCCGGAGCCGAAGATATCTTTGCCGAGCAGGCCGTATTCACGGGCGTCGTCGATGGCCTTCTGCAAACGGCGGACGGCGATGGGATATTCCGCGCGCACGTAAACGTAGCCCTCGGTAGCGCCGATGGCGTAGCCGCAGATGGCCATGGCTTCCACGATGCAGTGCGGGTCGCCTTCCAGAATGGAGCGGTCCATGAACGCGCCGGGGTCGCCCTCGTCGGCGTTGCACACCACGTATTTCTGATCGGCCTTATACTGAGAAGCAAAGAACCACTTTTTGCCGGTGGAGAAGCCCGCGCCGCCGCGGCCGCGCAGACCGGAATCGGTAACCACCTTGATGACCTCTTCGGGGGTCATTTCGGTAAGCACCTTACCGAGGGCGGCGTAACCGTCCATGGCGATGTATTCATCGATGTTCTCGGGGTTGATCACGCCGCAGTTTCTCAGCGCAACGCGCTTCTGCTTGGCGTAGAACACCGTATCGCTCAGCGATACGTTACCGTGCTCCACAACGGCGTCTTTGGCAACCTCGTTGTAAACGAGACGCTCTACCACTCTGCCCTTGAGCAGGTGCTCCTTGACGATCTCCTCTACGTCCTTGGGCGCAACGCGGGAATAGAACGTGCCGTCGGGATAAACGATCACAACGGGGCCGAGCTCGCACAAACCGAAGCAGCCGGTTCTAACGAGCTTGATCTCATCCTGTAAATCGTTTGCGGCGAGCTGCTTTTCAAACTCCTCCAGCAGCAGCTTGCTGCCGGAAGCAGTACAGCCGGTACCGCCGCATACAAGTACCTGGGAACGAACCATAAATTTACCTCCAAAAATCCTTAAATGTTCTTGATTGCATAATCCTCAATCACGTTGCCGCCCTTGAGGTGTTTTTCAACGACTTCTTTCGCCTTATCGGCGGTCATCTTCACGTAGGTGACCTTCTCTTTGCCGGCCTGGTAAACTTCCACCACGGGCTCGAACTGGCAAATGCCGATGCAGCCCGTCTGGGTAACGGTGACCTTATCGGCAAGTCCGGCTTTCGCAACCTCTTCCACGAAGGTGTTGAGAACGGGTCTTGCGCCGGCGGCGATGCCGCAGGTGGCCATACCTACGACGACGCGGATATCGCCGCTGCCTTCACGCATGATGACCTTGCCCTGCATTTTGTCTCTGATTGCCTGAAGCTCTGCTAAAGATTTCATTTGTTTGATCCTTTCTTATATAAATGAAAAGTATTGCCTGTATTTCTACGCGCTCTCCGCGTATTGTTCTTTCAGATAATCGCTCATCCACGCGATCACCTCGGGGATATTCAGCGGCACGTCGCCCAATACGGCTTTGAGCTCGTCCGTATCGAGGGCTACCGTATGCCCCGGCATCTCGTGCCGGTATACCCAGTGGATGTCCGGGTCCGCCTGGATCAGCGTGACCACGGTGGAAACTACGTCGCCCAGCGGCGTAAAATCCAGATGGTTTTTATAAAACGAGGCTTTCGTTTCCGTGCCGTGATCGTCGGGATATTCCTCCGCCGAACGCGACGTGATGGAAAACGCGCCGCCCGTTTGCTCGCTTGCGAGCTTGAACAGCGGAATACCGAGCCCAACCTTGCGCGTGGTGCGCGTAGTGGTGAACGGATCGGTGACCGCCCGCAAAAAATCCTCCGTCATACCGCAGCCGTTATCGCGGATGGAGATCGTAAGCATATCGGCCGTTTCGGTGAGCGTGATCCATATATCGGCCGCGCCCGCCTTCACGGAATTTTTTGCGATATCGAGAATATTGAGTGAAAGCTCTTTCACGCGGGGCACTCCCCTCTCAGGATCCTGAATATCTCCGCCCGCACCTTATCGCCCGAATAGGGCTGATCGTCGATCTCAAGGAACGCGTCCTTTTCCCGGATGCTCCAGAGATTGTGCGCGTCGGAGGAAACGAGGATCCTTTTGTCCTTAAGCAGCGGGTACCGCTCGAAATATTCGTTCTTCTTTTCCTTCTGATAAAACTCCGCGCAGTGAACCCCCTTGATATCGGGGAAATCGCCCAAAGTGGCGATCACGCCGTTGGCTTCCCTGTCCACGTGGGCCGGATAGCACACGCCGCCGTAATTCTGAACAAGCGCGGGAACTTCTTCAATGGAAAATTCCGATGCCGGGTGCAGGTACCAGGGTTCGGTGCCGATCACCTCGTCGTCGCCGTCGAGAATGAGCTGCTCGCCGAAAACGGCTAC
>CAMVBR010000250.1 GCA_947165755.1 uncultured Clostridia bacterium | reverse complement strand
CTTAGCTTGTAGCTCCAGTTTGTCGGGCATACTGCCCGACAAACTGCCAATTTCATTCCTTCTCATACTCCGTGGAATACCGCGCGATGAAGCACGTGCCCTGCCGGGCTGCGAAGACGGCGGCGGAATAGAAGCCGTTGGTATAATAGGAAACGGTTTTCTTCAGAAGGGCCTCGGGAGAATCGAGGTTCGTTTTTTCGCGCAGCGCCTTCAGATCCGCCTCGGGGATGAAGATCTCCGCCAGCGTGAGGGCGAAATCCCGGAACGCGCCGTAGCGGGCGTCGGTGGGCGGGGCGGAGAGCGTCAGGGTCACCCGGTCCAGCTTGCCGTCGGCGTCCTCCTTCATGGTGAGCAGCGTATCGTCCGCCGCCCCCAAAGAATAATAACAATAATAAATGCCGTCCGCAAAGAAGAGGTCGCTCTCCGAAAACGCGTATGTTTCGTCGATTTGGGCCAGCCGCAGCGCCAGCTCGGAATAATCGAAGCGCTTATCTTTTACGCAGCCCGTAGCCAGCAGCAGCGCGGGCAGCAGCCCGATAACGACAAATTTTTGCGCCTTTTTCAGAATTTTCATGGTTTTTCCCTCGTTTTTTTCAAATTATATATTCCATTATTTCATTTTATGCTGTATAATGATAAATTAGAAAAATTTATTTTATGAACGGAGGACATCGAAAATGGCCGATAAGAAAAATCCGCTGCCCGATATTTCCGGCGTATTTCACATAGACGAATCCAAAATTCCGAAAACGATCATCGACAAACCGAAGGAGACGGGGTTGCCGAAAACGACCGGCGGTATTCTGCTGCCCGACGAAAAGCCCGCCGAAGCCAAAAAGCGCGAAAAGCAGCAGCGGGCCGAGGTGAAAACCAGAAAGAAAGAAGCGAAACGCAAGGCGCTGCGCTCCCGTATGCTGCTTGCCGGTGTGGCGCTGGTCGTTGTGCTGGCGCTGGCGCTGGCCATACGCGCCGCCATTGCGGACCGCAAAAAGCCCACCGTGGCCTTGACGCAGGTGACCCGCGAGACGCTCACCTCCCACTACGACGCGGACGGCTCCATCCTGATGCAGGCCACCGACGAATATACCGCCTCTTACTACGCCGTGTTCGTGGAAAACGACTACGACGTTTACGGGCTGCAGAAGGGCCAGCGCGCCAGCGTACAGCTCAATGACGAGGTGGCCGTGAACGGCGTGGTATCGGATATTCGCAAGGAAGAGAGCGATTCCGCCGTCATCTCGTGGCTCATTTCGGTATTCTCGGGGGCAAGCTACTCCACAGCCTCCAACTACACCGTGTTCGTAGCGCTGGATGAATCCTCTTATATCGAAGAGAACGCCCCTGTGCACGTTACCGTGACCACCGGCATTGCCGAAAACGTACTCACCGTGCCCGCAGGCGCCGTAAATAAAGAAGACGCGCAGCATTACGTGTGGGTATATAAATCCTTCGGCAAAAAGCTGCAGCGGCAGGACGTGAGCGTGGGGCTGGAAACCGACGGCAAGATCGAGATCCGCTCCGGCCTTTCGGAGGACGATTTCGTGGTGACCGACGTGCTGGGCGACAACACCGAGCTTTACGACAAGGTGAAGGTCAAAACGGTTCCGGCGGCCTCCGCCGATAGCGAAGGAGCGCAGGGCTCATGAGCAAAATCATCGTTGCAGGCGCGGGGCACGGCGGCCTCACCGCCGCCTATAACATGGCGAAGGCCGGGCACCGCGTTGCCGTATACGAAAAGAATACCCCCGAAACCGTTGGCCACGCGTGGCACGACGGCATGTGGCTCGGCTCCTTCGACCGGGTCAATATGCCGCGCCCCACGGAGATGGAATTCCGCCCCAACAAGGACATGGTATTCTTTAACCCGAAAAAAACCAAAACCCTTACGCTGAACTTTGAACCGTCGGCGAATACCGTATTCGTGGACCGGCACGCGCTGGTGCTGTATCTCGTGAGCCAGTGCCGCAGCGTGGGCGTGGAGTTTTATTTCGGCAGCGAGGTGCTTTCGGGGGAATGCAGCTTTGACCGGGTGCGCGGCCTGCGCGTGCGTACCCCCGAGGGCAAGGAAGAAACCGTGTTCGGCGACCTTGTGATCGACGCCGCGGGCATGGATTCTCCTGTGAGAAAAAGCCTGCCCGCACGCTTCGGCATACCGAACGAGATCCCCGATGCGGATGCGTTTTTCGTATACCGCGCCTATTTTGAAAAGACCGATCCCGAAGCGTTCGACCCGCGCTATTCCGTGTATTTCTTCCACTGCGGCCACCCGGGCATGGACTGGATGATCACCGAGGAGGACTGCATGGACGTGCTCGTGGGCAAATTCGGCGGCCTTTCACAGCGCGAAATCGACGAGAGCCTTGCCGATTTCAGGGCCGAATACCCCGCGATGGGCAGCGCCGTGGTGCGCGGCGGC
The DNA here is from genome assembly GCA_947165755.1 of uncultured Clostridia bacterium. Classification (GTDB taxonomy): domain Bacteria; phylum Bacillota; class Clostridia; order Oscillospirales; family Acutalibacteraceae; genus RUG806. Next base: position 1,712 of record CAMVBR010000250.1, on the reverse strand, counting down.
TATATGAGCAAGATCCCGCTCACCAAAACCCTTTCGCTGATCGTGGCCAACGGTTACGCCGCCGTGGGCGACGCGGCAGGGATGACCGTACCCTTGAACGGCTGCGGTATCGACCTCAGCCTGCAGGCCGGGGGGATACTGGCGAACGTGGCATCGGGCGTGAAGGACGGCAATTATACCCGCGAAGCGCTCTGGCCCTATCAGGAGCGCTACTGCATCCTTGACGGCAACAAGCTGGTGATCGTTGCTAAGCTGCGGGCGTTTCTGGCCACGCTGCGGGGCGAAAACGTGGATTTCTTGCTGGAAAACGATATTCTCACCCAAACCGAGATCGGTATGGCGGGCGGCAATATGCGCGCCGTCAATTTCAGATATATCTTACGCAAGCTCAAGCGCCTGCTGCCCCAGGCCTACCTGCTGCCGGCGGCCGCAAAGCAGATGAAAGGCGTTGTGCGTCTGCCCAAGATCACATCCGCCATGCCGGCGGCTTACGACGAAGCGCGCGTGAAACGCTGGCGCGCGATTTACGACAGTATTTAACGGAGGGATCTGTATGAGATACAAATTGGTACGCGTTTTGTGCCTTGCCGCCCTTTTCGCGGCGTTCGCGGCGCTGTTTACCGTGGGCGCGGGCGCAAACGAGCCCTACGTGGCGGAATCGGACGTTTACTGCACCGCCCGCGGCGACGCCGACGGCGACCGAAAAATCACCCCCGCCGACGCAAGAGCCGTTTTGCGCAGCGTGCTGCTGCTGGAGGAGCTGCCGGAGAAAACGGAAGCGTTATGCGATCTGGACGGCGACAAGGGGCTTGGCACCGGCGACGCAAGAAAGGTGCTGCGCATGGCGGTGGGGCTGGAAAGCAGACCCGCCCACAAAGACCAAAAAACCGTGACCACGCAGGAGGCGACCTGCTATGAGCAGGGCATCAGCGCCCATATCTGCGCCTATTGCGGCGAATACTACAACTTCGGCGTGATCCCCGAGCGGCCCCATACCGCCATCGGCTGGCAGGTAGAGCGCGAGCCCACCTGCGCCAAAGCCGGCGTGAAACGGCAATACTGCAAATATTGCGGCATTCAAATCAATGAGGAGAAGATCCCCGCAACGCCCCATATCTACGGGCCGATGCAGTTCGTTTCCTCCACCCCCGACTGCACCCGTCCGCAGGAGATCTACCGGGTGTGCGTCAACTGCGGAAAAAGGGAGAACGGCATCCGCCCCGTTACGGAGCACACCTGGAGCTGGGTCACCGTGCTGGCGCCCACCTGCACCGAGCTGGGAAAACAGGCGCAGGTTTGCGCCGTTTGCGGCATGAAGAGCGGCGAAACGCAGAATACCTTCTCGCTGGGCGGCCATATCCCCTCGGGCTGGATCGTGGTGAAATACCCGACCCGCACAGAGGAAGGGCTGCAGCGCATCATCTGCACCCGCTGCGGCGAGGTGCTGGAGGAAGAAATTTTGCCGAAAAAGCAATGATCCGCCCATATCAGCGCACATTTTCACCGCTGCCTCTGCGCAGCGGTTTTGTTATGCATTAAAATTTATCGAATAACGATAATTTATTATTGACAAACGGAAATATTGGGAGTACAATGATCAACAGGACGGAATGATGATTTCGTAAATGAATTGGCAGTTTGTGGGGCTCGATGCCCCACAAACTGGAGCTACAAGCTAAGAAGCTACAAGCTACAAGTCAGATAGATTGCGT
>CAMVBR010000249.1 GCA_947165755.1 uncultured Clostridia bacterium | reverse complement strand
AGCGCGGCGCGGCGCGCCGCGCTCGCAATACGTTATAAAAAGGAGCGCCGTTATGAACAAACGCACGGTTTACACGAAAGACGCGCTGAAAGAGATCTCCTTCCCCTTGGGCGGGCTCGGCGCGGGGTGCATAGGGCTTGCGGGCAACGGCAGCCTGCGGGATTGGGAAATATTCAACCGCCCCAACAAGGGCGGCGACAACGGTTTCAGCCATTTTGCCGTGAAAGCCGTCCGGGGCGGGGAAACGGTGGACGCCCGCGTGCTGTGCGCGGACGACAACAGCAGCCTGACCGGCGAATACGGCCACGGCTACGGCGCGGGCAAGCGCAGCGTTTCCATGCAGGGGTTCCCGCACTTCCGCAGCGCCGTTTTCACCGGCGAATATCCCGTGGCAAACGTGGAATTTGAGGATGCTTCCTTTCCCGGCAGGGTCAGGCTGACGGGCTGGAGCCCGCTGATCCCTCTCAATGCGGACGATTCCGGCATCCCCGCGGCGTTTATCGAAATATCCGTAACCAACACCACGCGCGAAACGCTCGTTTATCACGTGGCGGGCTCGCTGCGCAATCCCTCCGAGGGCTCCGTGAACGCGTTTGAAAAAACGGACTGCGGCGGTATGCTGGTCATGAAGCAGACGAAGGCGTCGGCGGAAAGCCCCGATTACCGTGAGATGGCGCTCGGCGTTTACGGGCGGGAAGACGTTTTTCATCAAACCTACTGGTATCGCGGCGGATGGAACGACGGGCTGGAACGCTATTGGCGGGGTTTTACCGAGGACGCCGAATTGCGCGACCGCGTTTATGCCTCCCCCGGCAGTTATGACACGGGCACCCTTGCCCGGCGGCTGACGGTGGGGCCCGGCGAAACCGCGAGCGTCAGATTCGTGATCGCCTGGTATGCTCCCGTTTGTTATAATTACTGGGACCGCTGCGCCGAACCCGCCGAAAACGGCGAGATGCGGGACGTAACGTGGAAAAACTACTACGCAGCGCTTTTTTCGGGCGCATCCGACGCCGCCGGGTATTCGCTGCGGCATTGGGACCGCCTTTGGCGCGAAACCCTACGCTACCGCGACGCGGTTTTCGGCGCTTCTTTGCCCGAAACGGTGACCGAGGCCCTTGCCAGCGCCGTTTCCGTGCTCAAAAGCCCCACCGTGATGCGCCTTGAAGACGGCTCCTTTTACGGCTGGGAAGGCGTGTGGGAAAAAAGCGGCTCCTGCGAGGGTACCTGCACGCACGTGTGGAACTACGCCTACGCCCTCTGCTTCCTGTTTCCCCGGCTGGAGCGTTCCATAAGAGAAACCGATTTCCGCTTCAATCAGGATGCCTCCGGGCGCATGGCGTTCCGCATGAAGCTGCCGCCCGGCAGAGAGAGAAGCGCGTTTCGCGCCTGTGTGGACGGGCAGATGGGCGGCGTGATCAAAACCTACCGCGAGTGGAAGCTGAGCGGAGACGACGGCTGGCTCAGAGCCCTTTGGCCGAAGGTAAAAAAATCTCTCGACTACGCCCGCAGCGAAGAAAACCCCGACCGCTGGGACCGCGACGGGGACGGCGTGCTGGAAGGCCGGCAGCATCACACGCTGGATATGGAGCTTTTCGGCCCGTCCTCGTGGCTGGAGGGCTTTTATCTCGCCGCGCTCAAATGCGGCGCCGAAATGGCAGGGCGGCTGGGCGACGACGCCGCGCAGGAATACGGATCGCTTTTCGCCAAGGGGAAAGCGTATTGCGACAAAAATCTTTTCAACGGGCGCTGGTACTGCCAAAAGCTCGATCTCAAGGATAAAACCGTGCTCTCCCCCTGGCCCGACGCCGAAAGCGTTTACTGGAACGAGGAATCCGGCGAGATCAAATATCAGATCGGCGAAGGCTGCGCCATCGATCAGTGCCTTGCCCAGTGGCACGCCGATATATGCGGCGCCGGCGAAATATTCGACAGGGCGCAGCTCCACACCGCGCTTGAAAGCCTTTACCGGCATAATTTTCTGCCCGATATGCGCCGCCACTACAATACGTTCCGTCTGTTTGCGGTCAACGACGAGGCCGGCGCGGTGATCTGCACCTTCCCCGCGGGCGTCCCTTCGCCTGCGATCCCCATCCCCTACGCGCAGGAATCCATGCACGGCTTTGAATACGCGCTGGCAGGCCTTATGGTTTCCGAGGGCATGATCGACGAGGGCGTCGAGATCGCCAAAGCGGTGCGCGACCGCTACCGCGGCTATAACCGCAACCCCTTCAATGAGATCGAATGCGGAAGCAATTACGCCCGCAGCATGGCTTCTTTCGCCCTGCTGCCCATTTTCAGCGGCTTTTCGTTTGATATGCCGAATGGCGCGCTTGGCTTCGATCCGGTCCTGCCCGGCGATTTCCGCGCGCCGTGGTTCGCCGGCGACGCATGGGGCGTCTTTGAGAAAACGGACCGGGGGATCAGGCTGACCGTCGAGGCGGGAACGATCCGCCTGAAAACGCTGCGGCTCCCGTTCCTCGGCGGCGTTTCACGCGTATACGCCGACGGCATTGCGCTCCCGTTTGCTTTCCGCGAGGGCGTCTTATCGTTCGACGCCGCGATAGCGTCGGAGCTCATAGCGGAATAACCGGGAAAACGCCCCTTTTTTATTGGTCTGAAGAACTTGCGAAGCAGAAATCTTCAAATCGCAGCGCCTCGTCCGCTTCGGTGCGGAATACGAAGCAGATGCCGTGCGTTCCGGCGGTATTGCCGAGGGCGACGTCAAAGCGCCCGAAGCTGTCGAAGCCGCCGGTGTTTCCCACAACGCGGCTGCCGAGGAGCTTTCCGTCGGGACCGTTTTCGCGTATTTCCACCGTGCAGGGGATCTCGTTTCCGTTCGATGCGCGGAACGTAAGAACGGCGTTTTCCGGCATATTGCCGATATTCGGGAAGGTCAGATAGGAACCGTCCTTGATGCCGCCCAGCGCAAAGCCGTCCGCGGTTTCCTGCTTTACGATCCCGTCGGCCGCATCAAAGAACCACTCGCCGTTGATGGCGTCCCAAGCCGCGTCATACCGGCCCACGCCCACCTTTTTAATAAAATCATCGGTCACAACGTCGCCGTTGTCTTTCAAATGGGCGTAAACAAACTTCGTGGTCCTGTAATACGGGTCGAGCGGCTCGCCGCTGCCGTAGTTTTCGGGAACGGCGTAGGTGAAATAGGTCTGGTTATGGAAGGTGAAGAAGGTGCCGTGGTCGGTAAAGCAATCCTCGCAGATCCTGCCGCGGTACGTATAAGGCCCGTATACGCTCTTGCTCGTGGCGTATTCGCCGCCGTGGGAGTTCAGGTAGTAGGTATCGCCCCATTTGGTGAGCCAGCAGGCGTCGTTTTCCCAGCCGTCGATGATCTCCACCGCCTTCGGCTCCTCCGCAAGCGAGATCATATCCTCGTTCAGCCGCGCAATATAATATTTCTTGCCCACCACCGTATATCCGAACATGATATACGGCGTTTTGTTTTCATCATCGTCGATGAATACCGTGGGGTCGTAGCAGGCGGTATCCACAAGCCCCTGCGGGAGCAGCGGCTTCCCGAGCGCGTCAACGTAGGGCCCCTCGGGGCCGGTCTCGCTCACCGCCACGCCGGTGCAGCGCTGCTGATCGGAAAAATAGAGATAATATTTGCCGTTTCGTTCCGCCGCGTCGGTGGCGTAGCATTCCCGATCCTTCCCGAGGAAGGTATCCTCCGGGCGCAGCGTGAATTCCAGATCCCAGTGCACAAGATCGTCAGATGAGAATACGCGCCAGTCGTCCATGCGGTAGATCGGCTGGCCGGGGCCGTAATCGTGGCTGGAATACAGATACGCCCTGCCGTTAAAGATGTGCACGTGCGGGTCGCAAACGCCCATATCGGGGAAAACGCGTATGAAATCGCCGCCCTCCAGATTGCCGCCGCTTTGGAAGGTGGCTCTGATCTCGTCCACGGTCCCCGCCGTCAGGTAATAGAAATAGCTGTGCGGTTCATCGAATTTCAGCCCGAAAACGCCGAGGGGAGCCACGTAATTCGTGGAATCCGCCCCCGGGTCGGCGGAGCCGTCATATTCATACCGCCCCGCGAGCAGAGACGTGGCCTTCGGCGTAAACAGCCCCACGCCGTAGCCGCTGTCGTCCGTCCACGCGCACCAGGTTTCGT
>CAMVBR010000248.1 GCA_947165755.1 uncultured Clostridia bacterium | reverse complement strand
TATCTGACTTGTAGCTTGTAGCTCCTTAGCTTGTAGCTCCAGTTTGTCGGGCAAAGTGCCCAACAAACTGCCAATTTCTCCTTTACAAATACCCGCTTGTATGGTAAAATAATGTTTGATCCATTTCCGATCCGCCGGTTCTAAACGACAGCATGAAGCGGCGGGCGAGGCCGAAATACCACGGGCGAAACGCCTTACGGCCTAAGGGTACGGCGGGAAACGGCCGCGCCTTCCGTGTTTGAAAAGGAGTATGGATGATGAAACGTATTATCGTACTTGTTCTGGCGCTTGCGCTCGTGTTCTCTTTGGCCGCCTGCAAGGGCAACACCCCCGAGACCACCACCGTCCCCGCTGCCACCGACGAGGCCACCACCGCCGCCGAGCCTGTGAGCACACCCGAAAACCCGGTGATCCGCCTGGCCACCACCACGTCGGTGAACGATTCGGGCCTGCTGCCCTACCTGCTGCCCACCTTTGAGGCCGCCACCGGCTACAAGGTAGAGGTTGCCTCCGCCGGCACCGGCGTTGCCATCGGCTACGCGAAATCCGGCGACGCGGACCTGCTGCTGGTGCACTCCAAATCGCAGGAAGAGGCCTTCATCGAAGAGGGCTACGCCTCCACCGAGCGCCTTTCGTTTATGTATAACTACTTTGTGATCGTGGGCCCCGCGGACGACCCCGCAGGCATCAAGGAGCTTGCCACCGCAGCCGACTGCTTCAAGGCCATTGCCGAGAGCGAGGCGGGCTTTGCCAGCCGCGGCGATAACTCCGGCACCCACAACAAGGAGACCTCCATCTGGACCGCCGCCGAGATCGACCCCGCCGACGCCGCATGGTATTCCTCCCTTGGCTCCGGTATGGGCGATACCCTCACCAAGGCCAACGAGCTGGGCGTTTACACCCTTACCGATAAGGCCACCTTCCTGAGCATGAAGGACAGCCTGCCGAACCTTACGATTCTGAAGGAAGAGGCCGACGATATGAAGAACACCTATTCGCTTCTGGGCGTGAACCCCGAAGCCGAGGCCTTTGCCGGCACGGACGTTTCCATCAACACCGAGGGCGCCAAGGCCCTGATCGATTGGCTGCTTTCGGACGAAGCCGCCGCCCTCATCAAGGATTACGGCGTTGCCGAATACGGCGAGCAGCTGTTCTTCCTGATCGAGAAATAATTTTTATTCCTAAGTAGACACTGATTAATTATAGTGCGTGTATTGCGCCGTCAGATTTTTCGGCAGATTGTATAAAGCCGCCGCAGGCATACTGACGTATGACAAGGTGGATTTGTGCAAGATGCCGGGAAATATGCAAGCAAGACGCGTGCTAAGGCGTCAGCCGGTAATTAATCAGTGGCTACCTACCGCATGCCGCTGCAGATCTCTCTACAGCGGCTTTCTGATTCGGATATGGAATACGTGAAAGAAGCCGTTTCGCTGATCCTCAGCGGCGATAAAGAGCTTTGGCAGATCATAGGCACCACGCTCACCATGAGCGTGTTTTCCACCTCGATCTCGGCGCTGCTCGGCATCCCGCTGGGAGTGCTGATCGGAAAAAACCGCTTTCCCGGCAAAAGCCTGATATTGAGGCTCACCAATACGCTGATGGCCCTGCCGCCGGTGGTGGCGGGCCTGATCGTGTTTATGCTGTTTAGGGGCGTGGGGCCCTTCGGCAGCCTGCACCTGATGTTCAGCGTGCCCATTATGGTGATCGCGCAGGTGCTGCTGATCACCCCGGTGGTGACCGGCCTTTCCGCCGCCGCGGCGGGGGAACGGAGCGCCCTGCTGCTGGAAACCGCCAAAGGGCTGGGGCTTTCGGGCCCGAAGCAGATGACGCTGCTCATCAAAGAGTGCGCGCCGCAGTTTATGAGCATTGCGCTGATGGGCTTCGGCAGGTCCATCGCCGAGGTGGGCGCGGTATCGCTGGTGGGCGGCAATATCCAGTTCAAGACCCGGGTGATGACCACGGCGATTTTGCTGGAATCGAACAAGGGCAACTTCAACAAGGCCTTTGCGCTGGGCATAATATTGATGCTCATTTCCCTCTTGGTGAACATACCGGCTTACAGCGTGCAGGAGAAGATCAAATGATACGGATACGGAATCTGAAGAAAAAATGCTCCGATACCTTCACGCTGGAGATCCCGTCGCTGGAAATCGAGGACGGCGCGCGGGTGGCGCTCATCGGCCCCAACGGGGCGGGCAAGAGCACGCTGCTGCGGCTGCTTGCGGGCATAACGAAGCCGGACGAGGGCAGCATCGACCTCGGCGCGCCCAAGGGGGGCGTGGGCTACCAGCCCCAAACGCCCTACGTTTTCAAGGGCACCGTGGAGCAAAACGTGCGGCTGGCCCTCTCCCCCGCCGCCGACGCCGACGCGCTGATGGCTTCCTGCGGGCTGACCGCGCTGCGGGGGAAAAAGACGGGCCGCATTTCGGGCGGCGAGAAGCAGCGCACCTGCCTTTGCCGCATGCTGGCGGGGCGCTACCGGGTGCTGCTGCTGGACGAGCCCCTCTCCGCCGCCGATATCGAGACCGGCGAAGCGCTGGAGCGGGTGCTGAAGGCCCACTGCGAGGAGACTGGCGCCACGCTGCTGTTTTCCACCCATCTGCCGAAGCAGGCCTTCGGCGTTGCCGATAAAATACTGTTACTGCACCGCGGGCGGATCGCCGAATACGGCGACGCCGCCGCCATGACGCAGCCGGAGAGCGCCTTCGGGCGGCTGTTTTTATCCCAATGGAGGCTGGACTGACCTTGCTGAACGTTGTATCTCTGGAACGGGCGATGGAGATCGCCGCAAACGAAATGCCCCGCGCAAGGCGCGAGGTCGTGCTGCCCACCGACGAAGCCGCCGGGCTGATCCTGGCGGCGGATATCGTGAGCGGGGCCGACGTGCCCGCCTTCGACCGCTCCACCATGGACGGCTACGCGGTGATCGCCGCCGATACCTTCGGGGCGGGGCAGGCCGTGCCCGCCATGCTGGACGTGATCGGGGAGATCCCGATGGGCGCCGAGGCGGCGCTTACGCTGCAGCCCGGGCAGTGCGCCCGCATTCCCACCGGCGGCATGCTGCCCGCCGGAGCGGACGCCGTGGTGCCCGTGGAATATACCGATTTGGACGCGGGCAACCTTATGCTGTGCTATACCGCCGTGAGCCCCCTGCGCAACGTTACCCGCCGGGGCGAAGACGTAAAAAAGGGGCAGACCGTGCTGAAACGCGGCGACCGCCTCTCCCCCGCCGGAGTGGGGGTACTCTGCGCCATGGGCGTGACCGAGGCGGCTGTGTTCGCCCCGCCGCGCGTGGGCATTCTCTCCACCGGCAACGAGCTGGTGCCCATCACCGCCGCGCCCGCCGTGGGCGAGGTAAGGGACGTGAACGCCCACGTGCTGCGCGCTTTCCTGCGCGGCAGGGGCTGCGACTGCCGCTGCTACGGCATTATAAAGGACGAGGCCGCCGCGCTCACCGAAGCGCTGCGAAGGGCGGCGGAAGAAAACGATATCGTGCTGCTTTCGGGCGGGTCCTCCGCCGGGGAAGCGGACAAAACCGCCGAGATCATGGCAAGCCTCGGCACGGTATTCTGCCACGGCATCGCCGTGAAGCCAGGCAAGCCCACCGTATTGGGCCAAATCGGCAGCGCCGCCGTGTTCGGCCTGCCCGGCCACCCCGCCGCGTGCTATTTTACGGCGTCGCTGCTGGTGGGGGCGTATTTAGACGCCCGCGCGGGGCTCCCCCGCCGCCGGAACACTGTAAAGGCGCGGATCACGGAGCACGTTTCCTCCAACCACGGGCGCGAAGAGCTGCTGTGCGTGAAGCTGCGCTGCGGCAGGGCCGCGCCGATCTACGCCAAATCGGGCGTGATCTCGTTTTTGAGCGCCGCCGACGGCTACGTGATCATCCCTCGCGACGCCGAAGGGATCGCGGAGGGAGAAGAAGTGGAGATTTTCCCGTTTGAATAAAGAAAACAACTGATTTTCGCAGAATTACGCATTGCGCATTACGCCAACGGTGAACGATATGAAGCATAATTACCTGAACAATACGCCGCTTGAAAGCGCGCAGGCGCGGTTTTTTGACGCCGTAAAGAACAGCGGCTTCGGCTATACCGAAGAGACCGTGCCCGCCGCCGACGCCCTCGGCCGGGA
>CAMVBR010000247.1 GCA_947165755.1 uncultured Clostridia bacterium | reverse complement strand
GGGTATGGGCGCAGCCCATCCTTCATTACGAATTACGCATTACGAATTACGAATTACGAATTGCTCGATAAACTGCAATTAAAGGAACAACCAACGATTCCCGTAAACCAAAAAAAGGACCGCTTTCGCGGTCCTTTTTGAATCAGCAGGATCATTCCAGCACTTCGGCGGCCTTTTTGGCTTCTTCCTCGGCCTTCAGGCGGTCGCTCAGCGCGGCCACCTCCGGCGGACGGCTGGCAATATAGATGCTCATCAGCTGCTCGCCGCATTCTTTGGCGTTCAGCTTTACCTTGCCGCTGAACCATGCGAGGATCACGCGCTTATACGCGCCGACCGTGTAGATCAGAAACAGCTTCACGCGCTCCAGCTCTTCGGGAGAAAACATGGGCTCGATGGTGGGGTAGAAGCGATCCTCCAGATACTGAATGATACGGGAGATCAGCACCTCGCCGCGGGAGGAGTTCACGAACAGGCCGTAATAGGCCTTGTTCTTCTCCAAAAATTCCATGCCGAGCATCACCACGTCGGTGGGGTCGGCAATGATATGCTCAATGCCCACCCGGTTGATAGCGTAATTGAGCGTTTCAATAATGTTGTTCTGAATGGCCATACTCAAATCGTACACGTCCAGATAATGGGCGTAGAACGTTCCGCGCGAGATGTTGGCGCGCTCCACGATATCGGTCACGCTGATTTTCGCGGGATCCTTCTCGTTGAGCAGCTCGCCGTAGGCCTGTTTGATCAGATGCCTGGAACGGGAGGCGTTCTTGTGCGTTGATTTCACTTTTTCCGTCATAATTCGTTTCCCCCATCTTTTATAATTTTACATAGCCCGCAGCGGTCGGGTTGCGGGCTATGCGCATAGGTTTATTTTTTCTTGGAGTATTTCAGCTTATATACCACGCGCATGAGAACGCTCTCGGCGGTGTTGATATATTCCTTGCCTCTGCCGTACATTTCGGCGGCGGTGAAGGCCTTGCAGCCCTTTTCCGTAACCAGCTTTACGGCGTTGGCCTCGTCCTCGTTTGCGCCCACGCAGATGGCGCCGTTGGATTTGAGCATAACGGCGTCGCGGTAACGCAGCTTATGCAGCACGGCGCGGTCAGAGGCGGCCGGTCTCGCCGGGTCGTAAACGGCGGTGCGCAGCGTAAAGCCCACGATCTGTGCGAAGTCGTCCAAAAACGGCCTTACGGTGCGGCCCATTTTAGACGCCGCAAGGGTAGCCTCTTCTTTGGAATGCACGATGGCGTTCACGTTTTCGCGCTTGTGGTAGATCGCGGTGTGCAGCGAAGCCGTATCGGGGCATGCGGCGGTGGGGTCGATGGGCTTTGCCGTGGCAAGATCCACCATCACCGGTGCGCCGCCGTCCGCGGGCCGCATCTCGATGGCGCCGAAGGCGCGCACGGAGTCGTAAGCGTCCAGCTGCGGGGCTTCCCAGCCCTTTTCCAGCGTTTTTACGATATACTCCGCCATCGAGGCAAAGCTCTTCGCGGTTTCGCCCGAGATCTGGTAAAAGCGCTCGGCCAGTTTGTTTTTGCAAACGGTTTCCAGCTCGTTGGCCACTCTGAAGGCGTCTTCCATATCTTCGCCCACGCAAAGCGCGCCGTGGTGCAGCATAAGGCAGGCCTTGGCCTCGGGCGCGCGCAAAAGCGCGTCCACCACGCCGGAGCGCAGCTTTTTGGTGCCGGGCAGGCCGTAGGCCGCCAGCGGAACGCAGTCGCCTAAAATAGCGGCGCTCTCGGCGGGCAGCATGTTCACGTCCATACCGGAAAGGCCGATGATGGAGGCGTAGGTCTGGTGGGTGTGGATCACGAAATTCACGTGTTCACGCAGCTGATAGCACTTTGCGTGAATGCCCTTTTCGGAGGAGGGCTTCACGTCGCCCTCGTAGGAAAGATCCTGAATGGTGACCAGCACGATATCCTCGGGGGTCAGGCTCAGGTAATCCCGGCCGCTGGGGGTGATCACGAACTGCGTATCGCTCACGCGGCAGCTCACGTTACCCCAGGTGCGTTGGATCAGGCCTTCCTCCACGAGCTTTTTGCCCGCAAGAATGACTTGCTTTTTGGCTTCAAGGATATCCATATCAGTTTTCCTTCACGGCCACGTTGGCGAATACACGGTCGAAGCGGGCAATCGCGTCGTCGATATCGGCCTCGGTGTAGGCGGCGGAGGTGTAAAGACGGGAGCCCGCCAGCGTTACAAGGCCTTCCGCCATGTAGGCCGCGCCCATGTGGGTCATTTCGGTCTTTCTCTCGTTGGTGGCGTTGAGTACGCCAGGGATCTTCCAGGGCTTAGACCAATCGATGGAGAACTGCAGCGTGCCCACGGTCTCCATGTGGCAGATGGAGCCCTGATTGAAGGCCACGAAGGGCAGGTGACGCTTTGCGATGATCTCCTGCCGGCCTTTACGCAGGCGTTGGTGCGGTCCATCTCTTCCAGCGTGAAATAACCGGCGGCGCAGCTCAGCGGGGTAGCGGAAAGGGTACCGCCGCAGAACGCCTTCTTCACCTTCACGGCGCCGTCGAGGCCCGCGCCGAGGTACTTCATATATTCTCTCTTGCCGCCGACGCCGCCCGCGCCCGGGTAGCCGCCCGCAACCACCTTGCCGAAGATGGTAAGGTCGGGGGAACAGTCGAAATAGCCCTGCGCGCCGCTCATGCCCACGCGGAAGCCGGTGACAACCTCGTCGAATACGAGGAGGGCGCCGTATTTGCGGCACAGGCGCTCCACGCCCTTGCAGAAGTTCTTATCCACGGGGCGGGAACCGCTCTCGGGGCCGAGGGGCTCAAGGTAAACGGCAGCGGTGCCGCCGCGGAACATATTGAAGCGAAGCACTCTTTCGAGCGCGTCCAGATCGCCGGGGAAGAATTCCTGCGTATCTCTCATGATGCGGATCGGCACGCCGTTGGCCTGGGTGAACTTGGTGCCGGGGATGCGGATGCCGTAGCCGAGCTGATCGCTCCAGCCGTGGTACGCGCCGCCCATCTTCACGATGTTGCGGTTCTTGGTGGCAAGGCGGGCGATACGCGCGCCCAGCATGCAGGCCTCGGTGCCGCTCTGCAGCATGCGGAACATATCCACGGTGGGCACGCAGTCGGAGATCTTCTTGGCCAGCTTATATTCAAACTCATGGAACAAACCGGTGGAGGGGCCGCAGGTGTTCAAAAGGTCGATCACCTGCTCGCGCACCTCGGGCGGGTTGGAGCCCAGCACGGTGGGGCCGCCGGCCTGCAGGAAATCGTAGTATTCGTTGCCGTCAAGGTCGTAGAGCTTGTTGCCCGAGGCCTTGGTGAAAACCAGCGGGAAGGGGTAGTTGAACGCGAGATTGTGCTGCACGCCGCCGGGAATGATATTTCTGGCTTCGCTGATCATAGCCTTGCTCTTCGCGCACTTTTTCTCAAAATACTCTTCCTCATATTTCTTGAGCGCTTCATCGGTGATCGTGTAGATCGGCTTCGAGATCAGTTCGTTGAGCTGACGGTTGACGGCAGCGGCGTCCGGATACTCGGAGATCGCAAAACGGGTGTCCATATTCATATTCCTCCTTGGAATTATTATACAAATATCATTTTACCACAATTAATATACTAAAACAAGTACATCAATTGTAAATTTTGTTCGTAATCCTATTCGGCGGGCAGGTCCACCACGGTGGGCTCGTACCCCACGGCGGGCAGAAAAATTTCGGTCAGCTCCCGCAGCGTCACCTTCAGCGTGGCGGTGTTTTTGCAGGGGTGAAAGCCGAGTACGGGCTCGCTGAGTATCTCGCGGTCGAAGATGAGCCGCACGGCCTTCTCGGTATCGTTGATCAGGCCGAAAATACTCACGGAGCCGGGCGTGACGCCCAAATATTTTTCCATACTTTCCGCGTCCGCAAACGAGAGCCTCGCGCTGCCGATCTGCTTTGAAAGGTATTTGGTTTTGAATACCTTCGGGCCGGGCATGATCAGCAGATAAAAGGCGGTCTTCTGCTGGTTGCACAAAAACAGGTTCTTTACGATGGGCGCGCCCAGCTTCTTTTCGATCTCTTCGCATAGGGCGATGGTGTCGCCCGGGTCGTGGGTGAGCCCCGCGTAGGGCATGCCGAGACGGTCGAGATACCCGAGGCATTTTTCCTGCGCCGGGTCGCACGCGCC
>CAMVBR010000246.1 GCA_947165755.1 uncultured Clostridia bacterium | reverse complement strand
TTCTCACCTCCCGGTTCGGTCGTTGCTTCTGTGGCGTTCGCCACAGAGGTCGCCATCGGCGACCCGCAACTCGGTCGGCGCTTCTGCCTTCGGCAGAGGTCGCCACCGGCGACCCGCGCCCCATCCTTCATTACGAATTACGCATTACGAATTACAAATTGCTCGATAAACCGCAATCCGGCGCGGCCGGAGCCGCGCCGCATCGTCAATCTCTCTTTCCGTCCATCGCGTCGGAAAGCGCCTCGCTGGCGTTTGTTACGCCGTCACGGATACGGCTGCCGGCCTCGGAAAGGCCCTCGCTCGCGCGCTCGGCGGCGTCGGTGAGCCCCTGCTCGATACGGTCCCCCATGCCGGTGGTGCTTTCGGTGGAGCGGGTGGCGGCCTCGTCCTTCAGCATGGTTTTATCGCAGCCCGTCAGGCACAGCGCCGCCAGAGAAACCGCCGCAATCACGGCAAAAAACATCTTCTTCACGGTAATCATCTCCTTTTCGTTTCGGATACTACGTCTTGCAACTTGTAACTTGCAACTGAAAGAAAAACTACTTCGTCAGCGCGCCGCCGTCCGCGTAAAGCAAAATCAGGATATCGTCCTCCTGCCCCGTGGAGGTATCGATATACACAAGCACGTCCTGCCCGCTGCCGTCGGCGCATTTGAGCTCCCATGCAAATTTTTCATAGCCGCCCCCGGTGGGGATTACCGCACGGGAGACCCGCTCCACCCGCAGATTGTCGGCGGCCGCTTCCACGGCCGTCTCTGCGGCAACGGTTTCCTCCGGGATCTGCCGGGAGACGTGGTTCATGATATAATCACGCGCGTCCATGGAGACCACAGCCCCGTCCGAGAGCGACACGCCTACCTTGATGAGATCGGGGTAGCAGATATACTCCCCCTCCATGAACGCGAAATTCGCAACGCAAACGCCGTTTTCGCACATGGAGTAGGTGGGCGCCATGTTAGTATACCCGATTTTTTGCAAATATTCCGCGGCGGCGTCCAGCGCCTCGTCCATGTTGATGCGCGCCTCGCCCGCGGTGTAATCCGAAAGGATATACGCCGGGTAGCCGCCGTTCACGGTCACCGACACCCGCGCGCCGTCCTTATAAAAATCGTAGGTGGGCAGCCTGCCCGCCGTGGCGCCCACGGAGATCAGCAGATTTTGTTTGACGCCCAGCGCCTCCGCCGCCTTCGTAAGGGCCTCGGCAGAGGAGATCGGCGCGCTCGCCGCCAGCAGCGCGCTGGATTTTTCGGTGATGTGGTCCGAATAGGGGCCGTCGTAAATCAGGGTGGGAAAATCCTTCAGGCTGTCCTCCGCGTCGGCGGCGGCGTTCATATAGCTCACCGTATCGGCGGTCTCCCCGGCGGCGAGCAGCTCCTTTTTGATCTCGTCAAAGGAGAACGTGCCCGCGTCCATCAGGTCCGTCATATAGCGGAACCGGGTGGAAAGGGACCGGGCGGTATCCAGCAGCTCCCCCAGCCGCTGCCGTTCTTCGGCGGCGAGGGCTTCGCCCCGCGCCAGCTTTTGCCCGAGAGCGTCGGTATATTCGCCCACCTGCGACAAAAACTTATTCATGTGAAACAGCGCGGTATCGCCCGAGGAAAGCGCCGCCAACCCCGTTTTCGCGCCCAGCGACAGGCCCATAAGATCGTCCGAAAGCCGCCCCAGCATGCCGGGCGTGGCGGCGTAGGTGGCCTTGAGCAGCGTGGTCTCGATACTGTCCAGATATTCTCCGATCTGGGTGAGCGCCCGCTGCTGCGAAACCGAAACCAGCGTTTTGTATTTTTTTGCCTGCGCCGACGAAGCAACGCCCCAGATCGCCAGCACGCACACCAGCGCCAGCAAAAACGCCCGCCGCCGGATCCTTTGTCTTCTGTTCATATTCTCACGTTCCTTTTTTGATAGCATTTGCGGCGTTGAGATTTTTATGATTGGGAAAAATTGCAGTTTGTCGGGGAGAACAACATCTCGTAGCGCGGCTGACCACAGCCGCTATTGTACAGAGACGCGGGTATACGGCGGTGTGCCGACGTGTACCCCGGCTCTGTGCAACATAAGGTAAACCTATTGAAAGAGGTTGGTTTTCGTCGTCCCTGCGCCGGGGTATAGTCCGCTTGCGCGTCCTATACCCACGCCTTGCGCCGATAGCGGCTGTGGTCAGCCGCGCTACCGACGGAAAGGCAAACACCCCCACAAACTGAAATCTGAACAAAAAAACGCTCCCGACCGAAGCCGGGAGCATTGGTTTATATTACGTTTTCGGCGCGGGCGGGTCCATTCCGCATTCCGCATTATGTTCAGCCGATCTTGGCGAACAGGTCCTTGAAGAACTTGAGCAGGCCGTGTACGGCGTAGATGAAATCGGCGAACCAGGAGGTGCCGTGGTGACGGCCGCAGTATTCGCATTCGGGGCCGCCCAGTTCCTTGATCTCGTTTTCTTTCACTTCGTCCTCGGTGAGGCCGCAGCCGGTGCAGGTGCCGTCCACAAAGTTGTGGCCGGTGGCCGGGATCGGCTCGATATACTGATCGCCGCAGCGGGAGCAGGTATAGGTGGTGATACCGGGGATGGTGCAGGAGGGCGCCAGCGTCACTTCGCTCGTGTAGTCGTGGCCGAGGGCTGCAACAGCTATGGGCGCGGCGATCTCGGTTTCACAGGCCTCGTCGCTGAAGAGCTTGCTGCAGTTCTTGCATACGTAATAGGCCTCGAAGCCGGATTCGGTGCAGGTGGGCTCCAGAGCGTCAACGGCGACGGCTCTGTGGCCGGTGGCGGGGATCACAAGCGCGTCGGCGGAAAGCTCGGTGGAACCGGAGGCGTATTTATAAATACGATCGCACACGCTGCAGGTGTAATACTGGATATTGCCGTCCTCGGTGCAGGTGGGGGCCTTGGCGGCGGTCTTGGTCATGGTGTGCTTGGGATAAGCGATGGTCTTGGAATAGGTGATCTCGGTGGCGGCGGCTTCATCGGCGAAATACTTGCCGCATACGTCGCACTTCCAGTATTCGATATTGCCTACGGTGCCTTCGCCGAGGCAGCTCGCTTCCACGGCTTCGGTTTTGGTGAGGGTATGGGAGGCGGGGATCACAACGGATTCACCCTCCGCAAAATCGACGTATTCGCCGTCAACCAGCTTCACGTTCTTCACGAATTCGCCGTTTTCTTTGTTTGTGACGATATAATATTCGATATTGCCGTCCTTGGTGCAGGTTGCCTCCTTGCGGGCGACCTTGGTGAGCGCGTAGGGCGCGGAGATCACGGTATCGGCAAGGGCGATCTCGTTTTCGCCGTTTTCATCGGCAAAGTATTTTTCGCAAACGCTGCAGTACCAGTATTCGATATTGCCGTCTTCGTAATAGGTGGCTTCTTTGGCGTCGGTCTTGGCGAGGTCGTGGCCGTTCGTTTCGATCACAAGCGCAGCGATCTGTTCTTCGGTGGCTTCGGCGCCGTCAATAAAGATCTTGCCGCAGTTGACGCACTGCTGATAGGCTTCGCTGCCGTCTTCGGTGCAGGTGGCGGCAACGGCTTCCACGTCCTCCAGCTCGTGATCTTTCACGGTGATGGGGGCGGTGGCGCGGGTGTTAGCGGCGGCGCAGCGTACCTCAAGGGTGGCTTCGCCGGGGGCGACGGCGGTCACGGTGCCGTTCTCATCCACGGTGGCAACGGACGTGTCGGA
Organism: uncultured Clostridia bacterium; assembly: GCA_947165755.1. Classification (GTDB taxonomy): domain Bacteria; phylum Bacillota; class Clostridia; order Oscillospirales; family Acutalibacteraceae; genus RUG806. Next base: position 471 of record CAMVBR010000246.1, on the reverse strand, counting down.
TACCGTAAAGGTCAGCTCGGCGGTATCGGGTTCAAAGGTCAGGTAATCGGCGGCGGCGATCACCGCGCCGGTGCAAAGCTGCAGATCGTCCGCGCTGACGGTCACGGTGTTCTCATCGATCGTTTCGGTGTAGGCCTTGATGCGGGCCACGCCGCGGGATTCCATGGAGGAAAGCTCGCCGGAGCCGTTGATGAAATAGGAGGAATCCTCTTCCCAGGTGGCGTTGTTCACGAACCAGTTGTTGGTGTGGTTATCGTATTTATCGTAAGAGATCACCACGGGCTGATCGGCGGTGATCGCCACGGCGAATTTCTCGCCCGCGGCCAGCGGTACGGCGTTGGCCAGCTCAATGGTATACATGCCGGCAAAGGTGGTAACGCCCTCGGTATGGGCGGAGGCCACGGGCTGCCAGCTGCTGAACGCGTTGTTTGCGCCGGGGTTCACGTAGATATCCACGCTGTAATTCACGTT
>CAMVBR010000245.1 GCA_947165755.1 uncultured Clostridia bacterium | reverse complement strand
CGTTTCGCCGTCGATGGGGCTGTAAACGGCGAACTGCGGGAAATCGGGGTCGTCGAACACGGTGAGCTGCGTTTCGGCATAGCAGATGCGGCGAAACAGATCTCTCTGGTATTCGCAGCCCGTGGAGTGCTCGAGGTTCTTGATGAACCACGTGTAGTCGGGATACAGGGCGGTGGAGGCGTCGATCACGCCGTCGGGCGAAAGGTGGTTGTGGCCGTCGTTCACGGCCTGCCGGTAATCGGGGCCGAGGGTGAGGCCCACGTCCGCCGCCGCTGCGCCGCAGGAAGCGCCCTTCACGTCGATGAGTCCGTCCGCCTGGATATCGGCATTATCGATCACCGGGATCACACGGCGGCCGTATTTTGAGATCACGCCGATCTTGCCCGTGGCGGCCTTGGCTTGGGCCATGATCTCGTATGAATGGGCCTGCACGTTATAGTGGTAGGCGTCGATGGTTTCGAGCAGGTCGGCGAAGCGCTCCGCGTCGCCGGGCTCATTGAAGACCCACGCCTTGGCCTCCTCGTAATATTCGTCGCCGATCAGGCTCCATATTGCGGGCATTTTGCCCACCGTTTCGCGGATCACGCGTCGGATGGCCCCATCCGCCAGCAGCTTATCGATGATCTTGTTGGTATACTGCAGAATATTGCCGGTCATGCCGAGGGCGTTCAGCTGCCGCGCCACGGCGGAGAGCAGCTCGGCGGAGGGCTCCCGCTGCTCGGGATCGCTCAGAAAGCGGGTGAGCGCTTCGTTATCCACCGAAATGCGGCCGGTGAAAAGCTGCCCCACCAGCTCCACGCCGTTGTGCGCGCCCACGCACCAGATCACCGCTTCGAGATCGTCGTACCCGTACACCGAAAGATAGGTGTTGAGCACCGCCGCGCCCTGCGAAAAGCCCACGAGGCTCACGGTATCAAAGCCGGTGAGCTCCTTCATATATGCAATGTAATCGCGCAGGCGGGCGGCCAGCTCGTAGGGGTCCAAACGCCAGTCGTATTGGAATTTATAGGTGGAATCCCGCTGCATGAGCAGCCGCATCATCTCTTCCTCGGTGAGCTCCTCGGCGGGGCGCTGAAACAGGGACCGGAACCAGTTTTTCAGCGCGTTGAGCCGGTCGCCGAGGGAGGGCGCTTCGGCCTCGCCGCCGTCGTCGTCCTCGCGTTCGCGGGTTTGGAGCGGGTAGAGCCAATCCACCTCCACGTTGTAGCGGGAGGCGCCGTCGTCGTTCATGGCCACGTCCTCCAGCAGGGCGATCACGGCGTTCACGAGGGCGTCCTCGCTCTCCTGCGAGAAATCGCCGTCTAAAATATCCCATACCGCGCCGAGGTTATCCTTGATGAGCGAGAGCACGTCGTCCGCCGTGAAGGGGAACGCCACCCTCTCCTCCTTGGTGCCGGCGTCAAGCAGCAGATCCGCGCCGTTGATGCCGTCGATGAACAGGATCGGCGGCTTGGAGGTATCGTACACCTCCTCGATCTCCACGGCCCCGGCCGCAAAGGGCAGGGCGGTAAACAGCAGCAGGGCCGCCAGAAGCAGGGAAAAACACTTTTTCATTCGGATCGCTCCTTTCTTTACTTTTATTGTATCGGCAGCCGCGGGGTTTGTCAACGCGGAAAGCCGAATTTTTTGAATATTTTTTGTAAATAGTATACAAAATCTTGCAAAAGCAAACGGCGTGTGGTAGAATAATGGCAGAATTTTCAAAGGAGGCGTTTTCCCATGGTTTCCTATATTTTTCTGGCGCTGTTCATCGCGGTGAGCCTATTGCACCTGTACGACAGCTGGCGCGATAACCACCGCCGCCGCAAATACACCAAGCCCCTGCTGCTGATCCTGCTCACGCTCTTTTACTGCTTCGCGGCGGAAAAGATCGACTGGGTGCTGGTGGCTGCGCTGCTGTTCAGTTGGCTGGGCGACGTGCTGCTGATGCCCAGCGGCACCAAGTGGTTCGTTTCGGGCGGCATCAGCTTTCTGGTGAGCCACATCCTGTTCATCTTCGTTTACAGCCCCCACGTGGTGTGGCAGAGCGTAACGTGGTGGATCGTGATCCCGCTGGCGGCAGTGTACGTGGCCCTTTCGGTGATCGTGACCATGTCCGTGCGCAAAAACCTCGAAAAGATGATGCTCGTGCCCATGATTTTGTATCTGGTGGCCAACAGCACCATGAACCTGTTCGCCCTGATGCTGCTCACCTCCACGAAAACGGCGGGCGCGGCTGTGGCGTATATAGGCGCGGTAAGCTTTTTCGCCTCGGACTGCACGCTGTATCTGGTGCGCTACCATCAGAACAAGGACCTGATCTTCAAAAAGCACTTTACCGTGATGTTCACTTACCTGCTGGGCGAGGCGCTCATCACGGCGGGTATGCTGATGATCCAATAATTTGAAAGGAGAAACCGCATGAAATACGTATTTATCGTGAACCCCCACGCCGGCGAGACCGATACGGCGGCGAAAATCAAAGAGGCGGTTGAGATTCTGCCCGAAAAGGACGACTGCGAGGTATACGTCACCAAGGCCCCGCGCGACGCCACCGCCTACGTGGAGCGGTGGACGGCGGAACACCCCGGCGAGAAGGTGCGCTTTATCGCCTGCGGCGGCGACGGCACCGTGAACGAGGTATTCTCGGGCGCGGCGCTGAAGGAAAACGTGAGCGTTACGGTATACCCCTGCGGCAGCGGCAACGACTTTGTGAAGGCCTTCGGCGGCGCGGAGAAGTTTTTATCGGTGCCCGCGCTCATCGCGGCGAAGGAGCAGCCGCTGGATCTGCTGAAGGTGGGCGACCGCTGGGCGGATAACGTGGTGAACTTCGGCTTTGATACCACCGTGGCCATCACCATCAACGAGGAGCGCGAAAAAACCGGCCACGGCAACAAGAACGCCTACACCAAGGGCGTGGTGAAGGCGCTGCTCACCGCCATGAAAAACGATTTTACCGTGCGTGCAGACGGCGAAACGCTGAACCCCAAGGGCAAGGCGCTGCTGTGCACCGTGGCCAACGGCCAATACGTGGGCGGCTCCTTCAAATGCGCCCCCAGAGCCAAAACCGACGACGGGCTGATCGAGGTGTGCCTGATCCACCCCATTTCGCGGCTGCGCTTTGTGAAGATCCTCACGCCCTACACCAACGGCGAGCATCTGGACCGGCCGGATATGAAGGACATCGTTGTGTACCGGCAGGCGAAAAAGGTGGAGGTGGACGCCCCCATGGGCTTTGCCTATTCGCTGGACGGCGAGATCATCCGCGAGCCCCACTTTACCGTTGAGATCGTGCCCGGCGCGGTGACGCTGGCGGTGCCCGACTAAGGCCGCCGTTTGCCGTTCGCGGATAGCCGATAGCGGATAGCCGATAGCGGATAGCCGATAGCGGATAGCCGATAGCATCGGACGCGCAAAGCATGAACCAAATAAAAAAGGAAGCAGGGCGCCGAGGCACTCTGCTTTTTTGATTTTATCTGACTGCCGCCATCGGTTATCAGAAATAACGGAGACGGATTTTGTTGATATTTCAGGTCAAGACGGGGAAACGTCTTCTGTCTTCATGTCTTCATAAGATATAGTCCGTAATACAGTCGTACCAATGCACATAGTTTTCCCCGTTTACGGTTATGATTTCGTTTTTCGGGTACATTTCGCTCCAGCGTTTCTTATAGCGGTCATATCGCCAGTCGTCGGCGTTGAAGCGTCGCCAGAGGATCGTCCTGCCGTTCGCGTCCAGATACTGTTCGGTCACGACGCCGTCGCCGCAGTAGTTCGCCGCGTCCATCACACAGACTGTATCGTAATCTTCCCCGTTAATGTTGACGGTATATCTTCCCACAACGTCCAGAAGAAACGGTTTATCTTTCGTTGTAACAGCGCTGCCGTTTCGGGTGATATCGCCCTTCGGCGCGATATGCGTTTCATTGCCGCAGTTATCTTCGCCGAACCCCCAGTTATCAAGAAAGGCGTCGCCGTCAAGGAAGGTGTAGTACCGCTTCACCCCACCCTGCTCGTGGCTTTCCGCCAAAATGCGGCAATGGCTGTCGGTCAGCTGCGCCACCAGACAGCGCTCGTTATACTTTCGGTCGTCGATCCGGTTGTTTTCCATGGGTTCGTATTCCTTCACAAGGATCTCAACGCCCTCGATCCCGTGCACCTCGGC
>CAMVBR010000244.1 GCA_947165755.1 uncultured Clostridia bacterium | reverse complement strand
CACCTATGTGGGCTTTACCGGCACGCCTATCGCCGAAACGTATCAGACCTTCGGCGAAGAGATCGACCGTTATTCCATGGATCAGGCCGTTGCCGACGGGCTCACGGTATCTATCAAGTACCATCCCCGTATCGCAAAGGTTCTTTTGGATCAGGAAAAGGTACAGCAGATAGAGGCGTATTACAAACAGTGCGCAGACGACGGCGCAACGGAAGACGATATCGAAGCCAGTAAGAAAGCAATGAGCTCTATGGAAGTGATCCTCGGAGAGCCCTCCCGGTTAGAGCGTCTTGCCGTAGATATTCACGACCATTATCTTTCATCTCGCGCAAACGATCCCGACCGTGTTCAGAAAGCAATGATCGTCTGCTCCAGCAGAAAGATCGCCTATTCACTGCTGAAAACGTTTGAAGCGAAATATCCCGAATGGTTTGAGGAAAAGAAGGTTGCAGACGGAACAGCGGCAACCGCAGATGATCTGCGCAAATTAAAGCCCATGCCGTTTATCGCTATGGTCGCAAGCGTGGGCAGCAACGATCCTGAGGATATGTACAACTACCTCGGCGGCGTAAAAAACGATTCGCGTTCGGACGAGCTTGATGCAGCATTCAAACAGGATAAGTCCAATTTCCATATCGTTATTGTTGTGGATATGTGGATCACCGGTTTTGACGTCCCCTCTCTGACGATCATGTACAACGATAAGCCGCTAAAAAAACATATGTTGATTCAAACCATCAGCCGCGTCAACAGAAAGTATCCCGGCAAAGAATATGGTATGATCATTGACTACATCGGAATCCGCGATAACATGCGCGAAGCCATGAAGATTTACGGCGGCGATAATTCCGTTGCGCCGTCTAAAGACGACGTGGAACAGGCAACCGGCGTTTTCAGAGAAGAACTGGAAATCCTGAAAGATTTGTTCATCGGTTATGATCTGAGCCCATTCCTTGACCCTTTCGGAGATCCAGCGGAGAGATACAAACTTTTAGCTAAAGCCGCAGAATACGTTTTTGTTACAACACAAGAGCTTCAAACCGTAAACGACAATGGGAAGAACGTTCGCAAGGTTTCATTCAAAACGTATTTCTTAAAAACAGTAAAACGGATGAGAGCCGCATACGATATCTGCCAACCCTCTGGTGAACTGGGCGAGGAAGAATCCGCGCTTGCGCAATGCTTTATGGCGATTGCCGGATTTGTCCGTAAGATGAGCGGCACCAGCGAAGTGGATGCTGACACCATGAACCGCCACGTTGCAAAGATGGTGGAAGAAGCGCTGCGTTATAACGAGGTTGAAAGCGTTCTCGAAGAGGGCGATCAGGAAGATATTTTCAGCCCCGAGTATTTTGACAGGCTTGCTGATGTAAAAATGCCTGCTTCCAAGCTTGAGCTGCTGATCAAAATGCTCCGCAAGCAAATCACGGAATACGGCAAGACCAATCAGATGGCCGCAAAGAAATACCAGGAAATGCTGGAAGAAACGATCAAGCTTTATCATGAGCGCCGCAAGCACCTTACCGCAGAGGAAGCCGGTGAAGCTCAGGATCTGACTTCAGAGCAGATTATTCAAAGCGCGACCGATCAGGCGCTGCGCATTTTGAAAGAAATGCACGCCGACCGCGAGAGCTTCCGCAAAGTCGGCCTGACGTTTGAAGAAAAGGCGTTTTACGATATTCTGATGGCGCTGCGCGATCAATACAATTTTGAATATGGTGAAGATAAAGTTGTTAACGGCGTCACCGTAAACGATAAGTGCAAATCGCTGGCCAAGAAAATCAAAGAGATTATCGATATGAAATCATCTTTTGCCGACTGGCTGAACAATCAGATCGTACGGGATCAACTGAAGTTCGATATCAAGGTCTGCCTAATCAAAAACGGTTATCCGCCTCAGTACAGCCCCGAGGTTTTCCGCAAGGTGATGGAACAGGTAGAGAACTTTGAAGAGAATCAGTAACTGTCATGGTTTCCCTATATACGATAATTCTGCATGCAAAAAGCGTTCTGGTATATCGATTTATTTTAGCAACCTGCAAAAAAACAATCGCTTCTGGTTATGAGTGGGCCGAATGGCCCGTCATTTTGCACGTATTTTTCATGTTATTTTGGGCACTATCACAAAGATGATTTTTTTGGGATTTTTTTAACCCAAAGTGTTGATACTTGCAAAACAACGTGATATGATAATGGCAGATATGTTTTGTACGAACTGATCGTCGTCGATCAGGGGACATGTTTTGTACCTCCCAATATAGGGAAAATATGCTAAAATTTTAAAACTGCAGCAAAAAACTGCACAAATAAAAGGGTTATTCAATACTCTTAAAACGGCCTCACGGCATCTTAACGGATGAAGTGGGGCCTTTTTATATATTAAAAAAAGAAAGGAGCAAAACCATGTACATTTCGAAGGAAATCGATGCCGTTACCGGCGATATTCGTTTTGTCGTTTATCTCGACCGTTTTGACGGTAAAGGCATGACGAAGTTTGCCGAATTTCGTACTCGAGATGATGCGATTCAGTGCTTACTTAAGTTGCACAATGAGCGTTATCCCAACACGAGACCGGCGGCGTAATCAACAAATGCAGCGTTGAAAAAGCTGCATAAATTCCATGCCGTTGCGTTTTTTTTGCGTGATGGTCCGCAACCTGTGCAGCCGTCCTCGTCAGAGGGCGGCTGCCCGAATTCAAAACGTATCTTTCGGCGGTTTCTAAGGAAGCAAACCGCCTGCGGTGTCGGCCGCCAAAGAATCAGGCCGATGCGGCGTCCACAAGCCAAAGAAAAGAGTGGTATTGCGCGAGACAACGTAAGAAACTCGCCCGGGAGCGTACACAAGCTCGACATAAAAAGAGTGTTTTCCTTCCTTTTTAAGAGGTAAGGATGCCTGTTTAGGTTTCAACAAAGAAGAATTCTATTGCAAAGAAGGTGGTTATTTGAGCAGAAAAGACAGCTATAAATACAAGCGTACACCCATGCAACAGTTATACGATAAGCTCGAAAGCATGAAGCGGTTCGGTGTTTCCCGTAAATTTTTGAAGGAGAACGGGCTGGCGGATGAAGCGATCACGAGCGTTTCCACGATGAAAACTTATAAAAAAGTCGGCAAACGCTTTATCACATATATGAAGGGGAAGCATCCCAACGTCACCACGTTAAAAAAGATGAAGAAGTACGTGCCCGAATACCTGCAATCGCGCGCAGATCTCGCCGCGGACGGAAAGCTCTCCGCGTTTACCGTAAAGAGTGAAGCCGCCGCCCTCCACAAGATTTTCGGCATCAAGCCCGAAGACTCCCTGTTCTTCCACACGCCCAAGGCAAGCAGGACGGAGATCAAACGCTCCCGCGACACGCTCGGCGGCAGCGGCGTCCCGTTTCTCGATCTGTTCTGCAGGTCCGTAGGGCTGCGCGGTATCAAGGAACTGGAACCGCTGAAGGGCGGCTGTTTGCGGACGTATACCGAAATTGAGACTGCGGCGTCGATCCTGACAGAAAAGCTCACTCAAAACGGAAGCCTGAAACGCGCCGATCACGACGAACTGAACGCGCTGAACGCTGCAAAAGAACACTTTTCGTATTTTGAATATTTTGTCAGAGTAGACTGCGGCAAGGGCGGAAAGATCCGGTTCGCGCCGATTTGCACAAACAAGAACGATACCGCCGTCATCGTTGAGCGGCTTCGGTCCGTTCCCAAGGGGGAACGGGTATTTGCTGGCGTATCGCACGAAAAGATCAGAAACGCGAACACCCATGCTATGAGAGGCACCTACGCCGCCGCAATCTATCACCGCTACGCCCTCACCCGTGAGGAGCTTGACCGTTTGCCGAAGGATAAACACAGCAACGCGTTCGGCGGCTTCGACTACAGTTCGCGCAAGTATATTTGCCGCGGCGATAAAAAAGGCCTTGTGTTTGACCGCGTGGCGTTGGGCAAAACCGCCGTTGCACTCGGCCATTCCTATGATAGAGTTTTGGACGTCGTGGATCATTACAGTTATCAGTTTTAGGTGCGGTAGAGTAACTGAAAAAAACGTCCAAACAGCAATTCTATATGAAATTTAGTTTGGCTTATCTTTTCTTCTTTTTCGGTCCTCTCGGTTTGGATTCTTCACGAATTGCAACACCGTTGGGGAAGAATTCATAA
>CAMVBR010000243.1 GCA_947165755.1 uncultured Clostridia bacterium | reverse complement strand
AAGACGCCGCCGAGAAGCGACGCGGCGTTTTGGGCGCGGTCGAGCGTATAGCCGTTCAGATCGAGCGTGATCGCCTTGCCGCTGACCAGAAGCCTCAGATCACTGCTCTGGGCGGTCAGGCTCTGGCCGAGCGCTATGGTATCACCGCTCTGCGCGTTGCTGATCGCGGTTTGCAGCTCCGCCCAGCTTGTGATGGACACCGTCCAAAGAGCACGCGCCGTTACGTTGCCCGTTACAAGCAGCTCTTCGCCGGGCTGCATGATATTTGCAGAAGAATCGCCCGCGCTGATCTCCCATGCAAAGAAATGTTTCCCAGCAGGCGCGGTAAAGCCGTTTTCGGGAAGGGTATATGTATCGTAAGCATTGATCGCTGCAGAATCCATCGTGCCGGAGCCGCCGCCGTTGTCAAAGCTGATTGTGTAATCGGTTTTCCATATCGCCGTCACGGTCGTATCGGCGTTGACCAGCACGGTATCGCCCGGCTGTTTAACGACCGGATCAGCGTCGCCGACCTTGACCGCCCAGCAGATAAAGGGTTCTTCGGCTGACGGCGCAGTGAAGATACAGGCCGGCAACGTGTACGTGCCGCCCGGAACCTCCTCGCTTTGCATACTGCCCGTGCCGCCGTTTTTGTCAAAAGTGACATCCCAGATACCCGCAGTTTTCGGAATAATCGTATCTGAAATAGTACTTGTCGCGGTGTATCCGTTATATGTACGGGTTTTGGATAAGCCCACACTGATAAAGGGTTTATCAAATAATGCCGCATGACCTTCATAGTTGGAATCGGTGGTAATGCGCATATCGTAGCCGGGTTCCGTGTAGTTAAATCGAATGTAGCAACGCTTGCCGCCGATACCCGCTGCGCCTTCGCCGCCTGTCGCGGTTACGGTTCCGCCGTTAAACGTAATGTGACCGTATTCTCCGGAGTTGCCGTTACCGATGCCCGCACCGTAATTACCGCCCTGTGCCTGAATGGTACCGCCGCCGACGGTGATCTCGCCGCTGCCGCCTTTTCTGCCGCCGCCGATACCGGCTGCGTAATAACCGCCGACTGCGGTTACGTTACCGCCGTTGATGGTAATCGTACCGCCGCCGCAGTTTTCACCGCCGCCGATACCCGCGCCGTAGTCGCCGCCGGCTGCAGTTACGGTTCCCCCGTTGATTACAACCGCATTGAAGTCCGTACAGTAGGCGCCGCCGATACCCGCTGCGCCTTCGCCGCCTGTCGCGGTTACGGTTCCGCCGTTAATGGTAATCGTGCCGCTGTTTCTGCCTGCCGAGGAGCCGATACCCGCACAGTGCCAAGCTCCGGTCGCAATAATAACGCCGCCGTTTACGGTCAGATCGCCTGCGTCATAGTTGTCATAAGTATAACTATCAATCCAATGTCCTCCGCATTCGGGGCTTGCGCCGATACCCGCGCTTTCATAACTGCCTTGAGTGTTGCCTTTTGCAATCAACGCGCCGGTGCCGTTCTTTTGCGCCCAGATGGTGAGGGAATACCCCTCTCTGATAAAGATACCCTTATTCGCGTTCAGCGTTGCGCCGTCGCAGAGAAGCAGGTTGACGTTATCGCCCTGAACGGCGACCCTGTCGCCGAAAACGACGTCGCTGTTCAGAACGTACCAGCCGTTGGTCCAGTTCCTGACACTGCCGTCCAGCACAGTGTAGTCTGTGATCGGCGTCTGCGCCTCGCCCTGCGCGTCAACGTATTCGATCGCGTCCGCCGCGAAGACCGCGACCGGCGCGGCGGTCAGCAGCAGTAAAGCAGACAGCATGACCGCGAGAATTTTCTGTAACCGTGTGGTTTTCATAAGTATACCTCCGGAACTTATAATTCACAATTTATTATAATATGCTGCGTCCAAAGGATGTCCAAAGAAAACCGCCCTTTTTTACGAAAAAAAGAGCGGTCTGAGTAATATTATTAATATTTAATGAATTTGCCTTTTTGTTGCCTCACGATCCAGCGCGCCTTCAGAAATGCTGGCCCAGGAATAGGCGCTCATGTATTTTCCGCGATAGGCGTTCACAGCGTCGCAATCGCCGGAGTAAAACAGATAAACGTCGCAGAGAAATGTTTCCGGCCTCATGCGGAGTATTCCTTTTTCCATCTCCACAATTTCCGGAATCCCGTATTCACGAAGCGTCTCCCGCAAAGAACGAATGTATACGTCAATCTGTTTTTGCATCTTGCGGTCATATGGCCGGTCTTCCCAAACGGCGGCGAACAGCTCGGCGCGGGTTGCGCCGGCACCCTGCTTATCCACAAGAAAGGCAAGGATCTCTTTCGCTTTTGCAAGTTTGAATCCCACCGGTTTCCCGTCCACGTAGACGTCAAACTCGCCGAAGGTCGTGATCCTGATATGCGTGGGGCCGGGAGCATGCGGAGCGCGGCAGACATAAGCGATCTCCGCCGCCAGCTTTTCCTGCGATACGGGCTTGAGCAGATACCCTGCAGGATGGACCTCGTATGCGTCGAATGCGTACTCCTTATATGCGGTAAGGAACAGGATCGCCGTTTGCGGTGTGATTTCTTTGATCCGTGCAGCCAACGTGATCCCGTTGATCTGAGGCATGTTGATATCCAGCACGGCAAGCTCCGTGGGGTGGCTTTTGATCCATTCCAGCGCGTCAAACGCATCAGTAAAGCCGGTCGCGTCTTCTACCCCTGGTACGAGCTGGCACTGTTTTACGGTATATTCTGCAGCCAAAGGCTCGTCGTCCACGCAGATCACATGCATTTGGGTCCCTCCTTTATCTGTTTATTCGATGCGTCCGGAATCAGCAGCGTAACGGAAGTGCCGTTTCCCGGCGCGCTCTTCAGCGTCACAGTGCCCTCGCAAAGCAGCTCCACACGGCTTCTCACGTTTTCAATTCCGATATGCGATCTGTCGGAAGTTTTCAGCCCGTCGGGATCAAAACCCACGCCGTTATCCTCCACGGTGATACGGTGAAAATCCGCTTCGCGAACGGCGGTTACCGTCACGAGGGCATCCTTTCTGCCGCGAACGCCGTGGCGGATCGCGTTTTCCACAAGGGGCTGGACCGTTAAAGCGGGGAGCGTGAAATCCCTGTCTTCGATCCGGTAGTCCACACGAACGTTCGGGAAACGCTGTGTTTCAATTTCCGCATACAGCCGGGTATGCTCCAGCTCCTTTGAAAAGGGGATCAGATCCGCATCGTTCAGGATATCCAGATTCTGCCGCAGATAGCTGCTGAAATTTTCCAGCGTACTGTCCGCCAGCGGCGGATCCTTTGCATACAAGGCGCGAATGGTATTGAGTGCATTGAACAGAAAATGCGGCCGGATCTGCGTCATCATGATTTTTACGCGCTGCGCGGCTTCCATGTCTTTTTCGCGCGCGTGGACGAACTGAAAGTGCAGCCAGATATAGTAAAATACAACGCCCGCAACGATGGCAATCGTCAGGAATGAAACCGGCTGCGGCTCCATGCCAACGCACAGATCGAGCGCAACGGCAGCAATGATGCAAACCACAACAAAAACGGGGATCAGCTGTTCGAGTTTTTTTGTTTCACGAAAGAGAAAAAGCGAACGCAACAGCAATAAAGCCAACAGGACCGCGCTGAGTATGAGGCTGCTGATCCACAGCGGTCCGCGCAGAAAAGCGAAATCGAATTCCCGTATCTGGAAACACCATTTCGTTAAGGGCGAACTGAAATACAGCGCCGCGTTGACCCCGGCAGACGCCCACAGCGGCCATTTTTTGCCGTCCGGTTGTACGATTTGCAAAAACAGGATCAGGATCACTGGGCGTACGGCAAAACCGAAAGCGGAGAGAAAGCCCTTCAGAAGCAGACCCGTGCGTCTGACAAACAGATCGTTTTCCCAAAGATTCTGAACGATTAGGGTCGCGCACAACGCCAGAATGATCAGCATGATTTTTCGGTGATCCCGCCGGAGGTACGAATCTACAACGACCGTAAACACAAGTCCGAAAAGCAGAAGAACCAGAGGAAAAAGCGCCGTCAGCGTCCCGAAACCGATCGTCATATCTGTCTGTCCCCCCAACATTGCGTATTCCGACGATTCTCATTATAGCAGATTGCGAGAAGGATTTCAAGAGGGGCTGCCTGCGCTGTGACCAATAGCAAATCGTTTCTCAATAGCATGTTTTCTGTGTG
>CAMVBR010000242.1 GCA_947165755.1 uncultured Clostridia bacterium | reverse complement strand
ATCTGCTTCGGCATTTTTCAAACGTTTCAGAACGGCAGGGAGACGAACGACGTGCTCTATACGGTGCTTCTTCCCGTGGAAAAGCGCGACGTGGTGAAAGCGAGATACGCATTTGTTTGCTTTATTCAGGTCTGCGCGTTTGTTCTCACGTCGGTTTTCACCGCCCTCAGAATGCTCCTGCTCGGCGGCGCCGCGCCGTATGCCGATAACCCCATGATGAACGCCAATCCCGTTTTTCTCGGCTGGGTGCTGCTCGTTTTCGCGCTGTTCAACGTCCTGTTTGTACAGGGTTTTTACAAAACGGCGTATAAATTCGGGCGTCCGTTCATTGCATTCATCGTCGTTTCCTTGCTTACGGTTGCGGTTGCGGAGGCGCTGCACCACATACCGGGGCTTGCGTTTCTGAACACGTCCGAAAGGCTGCCCGTGCAGTTTGCGCTGCTTGGGGCGGCGTGCGCAATTTACGCCGTTCTCACGCTTGTATCCTGCGGAAAAGCGCAGCGCGACTTCGAGCGGCTGGATCTGTAATGGAACGCGGTTATGCCGCCGCAGCGGCATGATAAACATAAAAAACACAGGAGAGCGGAATATTGCAAATCCGCGCTTGACATCCCTATTTCTCTGACTTATAATTAAATTTACCATAAGAAGAAAAAGGAGGGTATTCAAAATGGCACTCGCACAGCGTATGTATCGGATCCGTGCCGTTTTGTCTGCCTGCTGAATTCATAGCGTATCGGCTGCGTTTACGGCACTTCCATATCGGGAGCGCCGTATTCTTTTTTTGAGGATGAAGAATGGAACTGAAGAATATCGATCAGGGGCAGGCCTTTGATTTTGGAAAAACCGCGTCTTCTTACGCGGCATACCGCGATATTTACCCTCGGGAGCTTTACGATCGGCTGCGCTCTCTCGGCGTTGCCGCCGAAGGTACGGCGTGGCTCGATCTCGGCACGGGCACGGGCGTTCTGCCGAAAAATCTGTATAACCCGAGGGCAAGCGTCACCGGCGCTGATCTTTCGGAGGCGCAGATCTCCTTCGCGCGGCGGGAAGCCGAAGATAACGGGTGGAAGATCAACTATATCGTCGCCCCCGCAGAAGCCACCGGTTTGCCCGATCACAGCTTTGATACGGTCACCGCGGCCCAGTGCTTCTGGTATTTCGACCGGGAGAAAATGCGTCCCGAGCTGCGGCGGCTGCTGAAGCCGGGCGGAACGTTTATCAAGATCGCGATGGATTGGGATCTCTCGGACCCCATAGCAGAGCGCAGCGTTGGGCTTGTAAGGGAAATGAATCCGCATTGGACGGGCGGCTATGGTATCGGCGAAGATATTTTCGACGATCTGTTCCCCGGCAGAAAAACCGAGGTTTTCAGCGCGGCGCTGCTCTTCACGCGGGAAAGCTGGCACGGCAGAATGTGCGCCTGCCGGGGGACGCTCGCATCCATGGATGAAAACACTTTCAGGGCTTGGGAGGAGAGGCATCTTGATTTTATGTGCCGCTGCCCTGAGCGGTTCACCGTGCGGCATATTGTATATTACTCCCGGTTTTCGTTATAACGATTCAAGGGGAAAGAGGGAGGGAAGGACGCGCTGAAATGCTCACTGGCTTTGAACGGTTATGTGATCAATACAAGATCGTTTCCGTCAAACCTCTATTGAAGGGCTGGTCGGGCGATAAAAAATACATCCTCGAAAACGGCGACGGAGAAATATCCCCAAATCCCCGACCTGCCGCCGGATCAAGCGGTCTACGGACAAGAATCCCTTGTGAATTTCCGGGACCGTGCGGAGAAAATGCTGTCGAAGATTCTTGCCGAAGCAGCTAACGACGAAACCGTCGCCGTTGTCACGCACGGCGGCACGATCAATCAGCTTTATCACGCGTTTCTGAAGCACCCCGTAATAGACGGAATGTTTTTCTCAACCGCCGATACCGGTATTCATGAATGGATCGTTGAACAGACAGAATGCCGCGTCGCGCGCAGCAATTACGATGCGCATACGAAAGATATTTGATTAAAAGGACGATAATAAATGATGAAACACGAAGCGTTTTTGCATATTGCCGGATTGCTCAACGCCAATCTGCAAATAATCCCGCTCCTTTTCGGTTCCCTGGGGCTAGAAAAACGTCTCCATATGGATCTGCATGCCGACGATATCGATATCCTGCTCCCCGGATCGTTTTTAACAGTGGGCTGGGACGAACTTGTCTCGCTCATGGCTGCAGACGGGTATACGCTTTTCGACGCGGAAGAGCACGCATTCAAAAAAGCTGGGCTTTGCGCGGCGTTTGCAGACATAGAGGGCTTAACGCCCTTCGCCGGCATCGATCTGCAGCAAATCCCGCTTCTGACGGAAAACGGCGTTCGGTATTATTTGCTCACGCTTGCCGATTATCTGAAAGTATACGAAGCCTCGGCAAAAGACGGCTACAGAAAAAACGTAAAACACAAGCAGGACCAACAAAAGATCGACCTGATTAAAAAGGCACTGTCATGTTTGCCGCTCACCTTAAAGTCTTTCGAGGAAGATGACCTGCTGTTCTTATCCGGCACGGGTTACGTTTCCATGTCCGAAAAAGCAAAGAAAGACATGCTTGCCGCATCACAAACAAGGCGGCACACGGACGGGAACTACTTTGAAATGTTTTCTCTACGGGATGGAATCGACATTATCGGCTTTGTTTCTCTTTACTCTAAAGAGCCGGGATCTGTGAGCATCGGTCTGGATATCCGGGAACAATACCGCCGTCGGGGTTACGGAACGCGTTCCGCAGAGCCGATTGCGGAATTACTTGCTGAAAAGGGATTTACCACGATCCGGAATGCCGTTCGAACGGATAACGAAGCCAGCATCCGGCTTCATGAAAAACTCGGTTTTACACTTACTGATCAATACACGACCGATAAAGGCCGGAATGTTTATGTGTTTGAAAAAGCCATCCCGGAAAATAAACAGCTCATCGGGAAAGCATGAGTAATTTGTGCGTGACTTGACTGTAACAAAACCACTTTGGACCGGCATTCATTTAAAAATTGTAAGAGGGGCATATAAATGATTTCCTGTCGATTTTTGGATAAAAATGAAGTTCGGCGCTTCCTGCCGCAATTATTCTCCATCCTGCATGAAAATATGAGCGTCATCGCGCCGACAGGCAATACTTATGAAGAAGATTACGCGCTGTGGAGCGGCGCCGTTGCCCCTGCCATGCAAAAGGAAAACCGCGAGATCGTTTTGATCTTCAATGATGAAACACTGATCGGCTATCTTCAGTATTACACGAATGAAACAACCTTTATGATCGAAGAAGCGCAGGTAAGACCGGCGCATCAGGGCCGCGGCGTGCTGCGCAGCGCGTTCGCTTTTATCTGTGATCATATTTCGCCGGACGTTCTTTATGCGGAAGCTTACGCAAACAAGAAGAACACGAGATCGCAAACCATATTGGAGAGCCACGGTTTTGTTCGTATCGGTGAAAACAAAAACGGAAACAGTTATCACTACCGCGCGGATTTCGTGACCTTTCTTCGTGGGATCAGAGAAAAACAGATAGAAGCGCAGCTTCAAAAAAGCGTTCAAGCCGTAACAGACATGATTGCCGCGATCCTTGCAGAGAACGCGCCCACCGTTTATCTTTACGGCTCTGTTGCGCTTGACGATTTTCATTATGGCTGGAGCGATATCGACATTCTGGTACTGACCGAAAAACAAATATTCCCCGAGCAGGCGGAGCGGCTTGTGCATCTGCGGCAGGAGCTGACAGGACGCGAGCCGGAAAATCCGTACTACCGTCTGTTTGAAGGCGGAATGCTGCGTCTGTCCGCGTTTCTCACGGATACGTCGGATACAGTCGTTTATTGGGGGACTTCCGGCGAACGGATCACAGACAGTTACGTCTTTGACAGTTTTTGTAAACTTGAGCTGCTGGACGACGGCGTTCTGCTGTACGGCAAAGACGTGCGCGGTCAGATACGCCGCCCGCCTTATGAAGACCTGAAAATGGACGTCCGGCGGCATTTTGAAACGATCCGCGAACACGGCGGCAAAACCGGTAGGAGCCTCTATTCCTTCAGCTGGCTGCTGGATATCTCCCGCTGTATCTATACACTGCGCACGGGAGAGATCATCACCAAAACGAAAGCGGGCGAATGGGCG
>CAMVBR010000241.1 GCA_947165755.1 uncultured Clostridia bacterium | reverse complement strand
GGCAAACGGCGAACGGCGAACGGCTGTCGCGCCTCCGGCGCGACAAACTGCAATTCAGTTCTTATTTTCTTCTTCAATCTCCTTCGCCGTTTTATCCCGTTTATAAAAATCCCCGCGGCGGATGTGCCTGAGCTCGTGCTGCAGGCTGATGTTCTGCTGCTCGGTGGAGAGCAGCACGTTGATATACACGTTGTAATCTCCCTGCGCGTCTGGCATGGTGAAGGCCCGCACGTGCACGGGCAGCGGGATTAGCCTGATGATAACGTCTTCCAATGTACCCTCCTTATTCCTCGCCCACGAGATACTGCATGAGCTTAAAAACCGTGTCCAGCTCCGCCGCGCCGGCCTTTTCGCTTAAATCAAACAGCGCCATGCGCTTGCGGAAGATCTCCTCCTGTACCTCGTCCGCGGCGGCGGGGTCGTCCATCAGGTAGCCGGGCGGCACCTGAAAGAACGCCGCAAGCTTTTCCAGCGTGGCCGCCGAGAGCTTTTTCGTGCGGCCCATTTTCAGCTCGGTAAATACCGAGCTGCGCACCCCGGTCTCTTCGCTCAGAGTGCTGAGGCGTATGCCGCGTCTGTCGCACAGCATCTGGATTTTTTCGTAAGTCGTCATATCTCTTTCCTCGATTCGACAAAAAACAGTTGACAAAACAGATGTCCCGTATTATCATAGAACCTGCAAAAATACAGAAATCTGTAAAAAATGCTGCCGCAATGAAATAATAATACAGAAAACAGAAAAAGTCAATTCTTTTTTCAAAAAACCGTCATTTTGGGGAGAACGCTTTTTTTGAAAGCTGTATAATGGGGATGCTGGGGAAAGAGGGAGGATTTCGGTTTGTCGGAATCTGTTTTATGGCGATATGTTGCTGCGCAGCGCGATATAATTTGCTGCGCAAATCGCGATATATTCCGCTTTGCGTAATGCGAAATGATATGAATCCTGCATTATCTCGTGCCGCAGGCACATATCGCGAATCCGGCAGGATTCATACGCTAACGCGCTTACAGCGCGACAAATCCCCCGCCTCCGCCCGGTCAATTACAGTATACGCCGGGCGCCGTACCAAACAACGTACTTTATTTACCAAAAAAAGAAAGGAGATCAGTCACGCGGCGGAAAACAGCTTCCGCAGGCGTGCAAACAGGCAAGGAATGGCAAATAAAACGGTAGACGCGCTGGTAAAGTGCCCCTTCTACGTAAAGGAAAACGAAAACCGCATCGTGTGCGAGGGCTACATAAAAAACACCTGTATGATCACGAAATTTTCAGACGCGGCGCAAAAAAGGGCCCATCTCAGGGCCTGCTGCTTCCACGAGGACGGCGGCAAATGCTTCTTCGCGCAAAGCCTGTTCCGGAAATATGAGGCGGAGTAGCGGACATTCGCTGCGCTCAAGGTCGGATGCGCCTTACGGCGCGGGAGATGCGCCTTACGGCACGGGAAAGTTACATTATCTCTGTAATTATCCCGCGAGCGAAAGCGAGCAATTTCCCGCGAGCGCAGCGAGCACCCTCCCGCGAACGGAGTGAGCACCCCCCCGCGAGCGAATGCGAGCAAATAAAAAAGAAAGCCGACGGCTTACGCCATCGGTTTTTTCTTTGCTCCGGTGAAAAAGCACCGGCAGAATTTTTAATCAGTCTTCTTTTTTGCCTGCGATCATCTCATAGAGATCCTTCAGCGCGTTGAAGATCGCGGTAATGAAATTGATCAGGCCCGCAAAATCAAACGTAGACATTCATTTCACCTCTTCTTCTGAAAAATCCGAATCGGCTGCTTATTCGCCGTCGGCGGCAGTCTCGTCGTCGGTGATCACGGTGCCGATCTCGCTCACGAAGGGGATGCTTCTGCCCAAAAACGCGGTGAGCGCGTTGAAGATGGCCTGCAGGAATTTGATAAAAGCGTCAAAATACTCCATGTTGATACCTCTCTGAAAAATAAATTTGTGTGATTGCTTATTCGCCGGCTTCGTCGGCCTTGAACAGGTCGATATTGAACCAGCTGAAGAAATCCTTGATCACGTCAAGAAATTCTTTTACAAGGCCTACCCAGTAGTCCATGCCTTGGGTAAAATCGATATTCATTTCATTGCACCTCTTATAATATTATTCGCCGTCGGTTTCCGCAGCGGGCTGGGTGGGCATTTCGCCCTCTTCCGGCAGTACCAGAATGCCGAGCCAGGCCATGATCTGCTTGAAAACGTTCAGGATCTTTTCAACCATTTCAATGATCTCTTCTTCGGAGACGTTGAGGATCGAGCTCATTTTGAGCACCTCACTTTCAAATTAATTTATTTTCACAAGAATATAGTAGCACAATCAAAAAAACAAGGCAAGAAAAAAATGAAGGGAAAAAAAGTTTGCAATCAAAGTTTACAATTTATTCACACATCGGCAAACACGATATAAAAAACGGAAATAACAGGCTGTTTTTTGTGAAAATTTTTCCACTATAACGTATTTTATACGGCAAAGCTTTATTTTTTCTGAATCCGGAAACTTGTTTTTGCGCCGCGCCTATGGTAAGATAAAGCATAATACACAGTGAAAGCAGGTCTTTATATGCAGCCCGGCGGCGTATACCCCAAAGAGTATATCTATAACCAACATAAAACCGGCGAGGGCCGTTTGCCGGCGCGAACGCTGCTTCTGCCCGCGCAGAAAAGGGGCGTCACCCATAAGAATTTTACCGAATCGGACCGCGTGCAGCTCTTGGACGGCGATTGGCGCTTCTGCTGGCTGCCCGCGGATACGGCGGCCCCGTTCTATGCGCCCGCAGCCGACGACGGCGATTGGGATACCCTCCCCGTGCCCTCCATGTGGCAGTTTTGCGGCTACGGCAGCTGCTGCTACCCCAACGTGCGCTACCCCTTCCCCTACGACCCGCCCTATATCCGCCGTGAAAACCCGGTGGGCCTCTACCGCCGCGCCTTCACCGCGAAAAAGCCGGAAAAGGGCAGGGTATACCTTCGCTTTCTCGGGGTGGATAACGCCTGTTTCGTGTGGCTCAACGGCGTATACGTGGGCTTTTCCAAGGGCAGCCGCATCCCGGCGGAGTTCGACGTGACCCACGCCCTTTCGGACGGCGAAAACCTGCTGGCGGTGAAGGTGTATACCTACTCGGACGCCTCGTATCTGGAAAATCAGGATATGCTGATGGCCAGCGGCATCTTTCGCAGCGTGATGCTGATCTCCACCGGCGAAAACGCCCTGTGGGACTATACCTTGCTGCCCGATGAAACAGGTTTTACCGTAAAATACCGCTGCGCTTCGGGCGGTGCGCCCGCCGAGGCGCGTTTTACCCTGTGTTCCCCCGCCGGGGAGCTGTGCGCCGAGGAGACCCGCCCCCTGACCGAAGAGGGGAAGGTCTTTCTTCCCCTGAAGAATGCCGTGCTGTGGAACGCCGAGGAACCGAACCTGTATACCCTGTATATTGAAATACTTGAAAACGGCGCGGTAATCGAAACCCACACCAAACGGGCGGGTATCGCCAAAAGCGAGATCTCCGGCTGCCGCCTGCGCATGAACGGCAGCCCCATCACGCTCAAGGGCGTGAACCGGCACGAAAACAACGCGAAAAACGGCCGCGCCGTCACGGCGGCGCAGATCGAGGCGGAGCTCAAGGATATCAAGGCGACCAATCTGAACGCCATACGCTGCTCCCACTACACCAACCACCCGCTGTTTTACGAGCTCTGCTCGGAGCTTGGGATCTACGTGATGGACGAGGCGGACTGCGAGACCCACGGCGCCGAATGCACCGGCGATCAGGGGGCGCTGAACAAGGACGAAGACTGGTTCGACGCGTTCTTCGACCGCGTCTCGCGCATGTACGCCATCAATAAAAACGAGACCTGCATCAATATCTGGTCGCTGGGCAACGAGTGCGGCACGGGGCAGAATCAGGCGCGCTGCGCCGACTGGCTCATGGCGCAGGACGTGAAAAAGCCCGTGAAGGACATGAGCGAATGCCGCCCCGATGCGGCGTGGCGGTTTACCCCCACCGGCTATATGCCCATGCAAACCCTGCGCGATTCCGAAAAAGACCCGGTTTGGCCGCTGCTGATGGTGGAATACGCCCACGCCATGGGCAATTCCCCGGGCGGGCTCGAGGATATCTGGAGCTGGGTATACGAGCACGAGCACTGCTGCGGCGGCTACGTATGGGAATATAAGAGCCACGGCTTTTACGCGCCGGGCAA
>CAMVBR010000240.1 GCA_947165755.1 uncultured Clostridia bacterium | reverse complement strand
ACTCGCAGAATACGGAGCTGACGTTGAAGATATGGTCCAGCGCCGTAAATTTTACTTGGGTTACGTCTTGGAAAAAGTGCATAAGACACCTCAGAAATTATTGTTGGGCGCAGGGCCCAAAACCCGGGCAGCGCCCGGCAATTCAGACAGCAGCAGGAAAACCGGAACCGCCATAAACGGCAGGCGATTTTCGATGCAGACGCCGTTTTCTCTCCGCGCCCGGCGTATGCGATACGCCAAGCGGAGAAAAACGGTGAAAAAGAAACGAAAAATATAATCAAAAAACCTAATTCTTATAAATCAAATACGGTGGGAAAGAAGATTATATATAAATGCTTTTTTCGTTTCTTTTGTTCTGCGCGAAAAGCGACGCCGTTTATTCGTAATCGTCTTCATTTTCCCAGTTGTGCCACACCGCCTGAATATCGTCGTTATCCTCAAACATTTCAAGCATCTTGCCCATCAGGGTGATGTTGTCGCCCTCCAGGCGCACGGTGGTGGCGGGCACGTATTCCGCCTGGGCGGAAACCACGGTATAGCCCGCGCCGGTGAGCGCGTCGGCCACGTCGGCCACGTCGTGCACGCCGGTACGGATATCGAACACGCCCTCGTCGGTGATCACGTCCTCGGCGCCGGCCTCCAGCGCGGCTTCCATAATCTGGTCCTCTTCCACGTCCTCGGCGTCCACAAGTACCACGCCCTGGCGGGAGAACATAAACATAACGCTCCCCTGCTGGCCCATGTTGCCGCCGTATTTATCGAAATAGTGGCGCACGTCGCCCGCGGTGCGGTTGCGGTTGTCGGTGAGCGCTTCCACGATCACGGCCACGCCCGCGGGGCCGTAGCCCTCGTAGATGATCTCTTCGTAGTTATCGGCGCCGCCTTCGCCGGCCGCCTTCTTGATGATACGGTCGATATTGTCGTTGGGCACGTTGGCCGCCTTTGCTTTGGCAATGACGTCCTTTAATTTGGAGTTGCCCGCCGGATCGGGGCCGCCCTCTTTTACCGCCACCGCGATCTCGCGGCCGATCTTGGTAAACACCTTGGCGCGGGCGTTATCCGTCTTTTCTTTTTTTCTTTTGATGGTACTCCATTTGGAATGTCCTGACATGTGTTTCATCCTTTCGGGAAATAAATGTGATTCACATCAAGATATTTTAACACAATAAACAAATATAGTCAACCGGTTTTGTGAGATTTGTTTCCGCGCCCTGTTCCGCCGCGTTTTCCGCCTCTTGACTTTCCCGCAAAGGCCGATTAAAATAGGACCAGGTGGTGATCCCATGGCGAACGCGAACTGCGAGGAATGCCTCAATTATGCATACGACGAGGAATACGACGAATATTACTGCGGCGTGGATCTCGATATGGACGAGGCCGAGGCCTTTTTAGGCGGCACGAACAAAAGCTGCCCCTTTTACCGCCCGGGCGACGAATATACCATTGTAAAGAGGCAGAACTGATATGAAAAAGAAAAAAACTTACCGTATCCTTATCCTTTGCCTGCTGCTCGCTTTTTGCGCGGCGGTTGCCGGGCTGCCCGCCGTTTCGGCGGCGCCGACGAACGAGGTAACGCTATCGCTTTCGGAAAACGAA
Organism: uncultured Clostridia bacterium; assembly: GCA_947165755.1. GTDB lineage: Bacteria > Bacillota > Clostridia > Oscillospirales > Acutalibacteraceae > RUG806. Next base: position 2,640 of record CAMVBR010000240.1, on the reverse strand, counting down.
GCCGACGCGCAGAAAAACTATACCCTTCTGCGGCAGGCGCTCAGGGCCGTGGACGGCAAAACGCCCACGGTGATCACCCTGCAGCCCGCCGGGGGCCGGTTCTGTATAGAGATCACGGGCGCTTCCCCGCGCCTGCAAACCGGCACCACGCTGGATCTGAACGGCTCCACACTGCTGCGCTGGGGCGATTCCAAAGGGCTCAGCCTGCTGCAGAACGCCGACGCCGACGGTGAGAAGACCACGGCGGGCGGCTATGCGCTCACGAAAGGCATTGCGGTGAAAAACGGCGTGCTGGACGGCAACGCAGCCCTTTCGGACAAGGGCGACCTGCTGCATTTCGGCCACGCGGACGGGATAACGCTGACGGATCTGAAGATCCGGAACGCCGTGGACGGGCACCTGCTGGAGCTCTGCGGCTGCCGGAACTGCGTTATAAAAAACTGCGAATTCAGCGGCAGGGACGTTTCCAAAGAGGCGCTGCAGCTCGATATCGCTTACGCGGCGTGGAACAGCACCTACGTTACCGATAACACGCCGTGCAGAAACGTGACCGTGGAGGGCTGCACGTTTCTCGACGCCCCCGCGGGCGTGGGCAACCACCACGCGCTCACGGGAAAGGAGCGCAACGAAAATATCAAGATCCTGAACTGCAGGTTTTTGAACAGCGTAAAATACGACGAACCGCTGCCCGCAATTTGGTGCTACGGCGCCACCGGCTGCGTGATCGAGGGCAACACGGTAAACGGCCTTTATGCCACCGGCGTAAGGCTGTGCGGCGGCAGCGCGGAGATACGGAACAATACGATCGACCTGAAAAACGCGCCGGATACCGTGGGTATTTCCCTGAAGGCCGCCTACTGTACCGACCCGGCCGGCGCCGACCCCGACGCCCGTGTGACCGAGGCGGTAACGCAGGGCCTGATCGCCGGCAACCGGATATCGCATTTCACCGAAAACGGCGTCCACGTGAGCGCAGGCGCACGGATAGGCGGCATTGAAAACAACACGGTGGCCGACGGCAGCGGCACGGGCATTCTCGTGACCAAGGCCACGGTGGCGGGCGGCGTTTCGGGCAATACCGTGACCGGCTGCGCCGCGGTTTCCGCAGATAACCCGGGGCACGGCATCCACGTAACAGGCACGGGTTACGCCGCGGCGGTGGAAGGCAATACGGTGAAGAGGTGCTCCGGCTGGGGGATCACCTGCGTTAAGGCGGCAGCCACGCTGCGCGTTTCGGGCAACCGCTGCGAAGGCAACGGTTCCGGCAGCACGCGCATCACCTACAAGGCGGCAGAAATGACCCCGTTCGTATTCGACCAAGGCTGTTATTGCATCGCCGCCGCGCCCGTGAAGGCCGCCGCGATCCTGGAGGCCACCGGCGGTTTGAAACTGACCGGCGATACCGGAGAGGTCCCGCAGGGCGCCCCCGCAGCGACCGGTATGCTGCTGAAAATGGAAGGCTTCGATTATACGCTGGTGCTCAAGGGCGACGTAAACGGCGACGGGCTTGTGACCACGGCGGATGCGCGTCTCGCGCTGCGCTGCGCCATCAGGCTGGACGACCCTTCAAAGCCGCAGCGGCTCAGCGCGGCCATCCACGACCGGGACACCGTGACCACGAAGGACGCGAGGGCGATTCTCAGGGCGGCGATCGGGCTCGAAAGAATTCATATTGACTTCAATTAATAAATATGTTAAAATAAATCAACGGACAGCTTTCACGCTGTTCGTTACTTTGTTTTTAAAGGAGTTTCGCAATGAAAACGGATATATGTATCGTGGGCGCGGGCCCCGCGGGGATCTTTACGGCGCTGGAAATGCTGCGCAGGGGAAGCGATAAAAAGATCGTGATCGTGGAAAAGGGCAAGGCAATCGAGAACCGCGCCTGCCCCAAGCAGAAAACGAAAAAGTGCATGAACTGCAAGCCGAACTGCCACATCACCACCGGCTTTTCGGGCGCGGGCGCGTTTTCGGACGGCAAGCTCTCGCTCTCTTACGAGGTAGGCGGCGATCTGCCCACACTGATCGGCGAGGAAACCGCCCAGAGCCTGATCGACTACACCGACGGCATCTATCTGGAATTCGGCGCGGATACCCATATCGAGGGCCTTGAGAACACCGAAGAGGTCAAGGCGATCCGCAAGCGCGCCATTCAGGCGGGCTTGAAGCTGGTGGACTGCCCCATCCGTCACCTCGGCACCGAAAAGGCGCAAAAGCTCTACTACGATATCGAGCAGTATCTGCTGGAGCACGGCGTGGAGCTGCTGTTCAACACCGAGTGCGTCACCCTGCTGCTGGATAACGAAAACGGACGCTGCCGGGGCATCATTGCTGCCGAAAAAGGCAAAGAGATCGAAATCGAGGCCGAGCATACCATCATCGCCACCGGCCGCCGCGGCGCGGACTGGCTCGAAAAGCTTTGCGCGCAGTACAGCATCGCCCACCAGCCCGGCACCGTGGATATCGGCGTGCGCGTGGAGGTGCGCAGCGAGATCATGGAAACCGTAAACCGCGCCCTGTATGAGAGCAAGCTGATCGGCTACCCCAAGCCCTTCAAAAACAAGGTGCGCACCTTCTGCCAGAACCCCGGCGGCTTCGTCAGCCAGGAGAATTACGACGGGGGCCTGGCGGTGGTCAACG
>CAMVBR010000239.1 GCA_947165755.1 uncultured Clostridia bacterium | reverse complement strand
CTCATTTCCGCCTACGCCTACGCGGCGTGCGAGGAAAACGCCTCGGGCGAGTATATGGTGACCGCCCCCACCTGCGGCGCCAGCGGCGTGGTGCCCGCGGTGCTGTATTACGAAAAAGAGATGTTTGGCTACGACCGCGACGAGCTGGTAAACGCGCTGGCCGTGGCGGGCCTCATCGGGCAGATCATCAAAACCAACGCCTCCGTTTCGGGGGCCGAGGCGGGCTGCCAGGCCGAGGTGGGCTCCGCCTGCGCTATGGCCGCCGGCGCGCTGGCCTTTCTGCACGGCAGGGGCCTTGCCGAGATCGAAGCCGCCGCCGAAATGGCTTTGGAGCACTGCCTCGGCATGACCTGCGACCCCGTGGGCGGGCTGGTGCAGATCCCCTGCATCGAGCGCAACGCCGTGGCCGCCCTGCGCGCCTATAACGCCGCCTCGCTGGCCGAGGTGGTTTACGATAACCGCAAAATTTCCTTCGATCTCGTTGTGAAAACCATGTACGAGACGGGAAAGGATCTGGCCGCCGGGTACCGCGAAACCGCGGACGGGGGCCTGGCGAAGCTGTACGGCGGCAGTAAGAAGATCGTATAAGCCGCGGCGAACAACAGGCAGTAGTCAGTAGTCAGTAGTCAGTAGTCAGTAGTCAGTAGGTCAGGTGGTCAGTGGTCAGAAGTCAGAGCTCTCCGTCGGAGGGCTCTTTTTCATGGGGAAGGGAAATTGCAGTTTGTCGGGGTGTTTGCCGTCACAATGGTAGGGCGGCATTTTATGCCGCGGTAATTACAAAAGGACGGAAAAAAGCGCTTTACCGTAGCTGCTTTCCTCCTTTTGTAATTATATAATCGCGCCGCAGGCGCAATCCTTATTAAGAAAGGTTCAAAACGGTTTTATTGCATTACTTCAGCTCCACAATAAGGATTTGTGATTATAAAATTTTTTGCCTGAGAAAACAAACATCTTTTCCAAAGCGCAAACCGCAGGCAAAAAATTACCGCGGCATAAAATGCCGCCCTACCGTGTGGAGTCGAACCTCTCATCGACAAACTGAAATTTGCCTAAATCCGCGTTCCGCATTCCGCATTAAAAAAACGCCCCTTCGGGCGTTTTTTTAACGGAACAGGCCTGTGAACAGGCTGATGATACGGCGGAAGAAGGTGAGGATCTTGGTGAACACGTTGGCGCGGGCGCGGCCCTCCGAAGAGGAGCTGGGCGCGGCGCGCTCGCAGGTATTCAGCCACGAGATCACGCCCTCGTCCTTGGCGAAGGTCACGGGCTTGCCCGTGCCGTCCACGGTGGAGCAGTAGGGCCAGTCCTTGCCGTCGGGGGTGTGCATTTCGCAGGTGAGCGCGTGCCAGGTTTCGTGGTTATTCGATATCACGTTGCCGTCCGGGTCCACGGTGCGGGTAAAGGTGGTAAAGCGGCAGGCTTCGGGGTGCTCACTCTTCTTCACGATCTCATCCCACACGGCCTTGTAGGAGATGGTGTAGTTCACCATGGTATCGGTATTGCAGCCGAAGAACCACACGGGGATCTTCGCCAGCACGCTCGTTTCGGCGGCAGTGGCGGTGGTGTAGGGGGACATCACGATGGCCGCGGCAAAGAAATTGGGGTAGGCGTCCACAAGCTGATACGCGGCGCGCCCGCCGATGGAAAAGCCGCCGATATAGATGCGGGAGGTATCCACGTTGTGGTGCTTCACGAAATCGTCGATGATCGCCTTCACCATGGGCGTGGTGCTCGAGGCCCACCAGTTGCCGTTATCCTGCGGGGAGCGGGGCATCAAGATATACGCGCCGCCCGCGGCAAACCGGCGCTGGTACTCCAGCGAGGACCAGTTTGCGAAATAGTGGCGGTTGATCTGCTCGCCCTCGTTGTAGCCCTCCTTGATGCCGTGGCAGAACACCACCAGCGGATAGCTGCCGGTATCCTTCTGTTCGTTGCAGGGGGTGAAATAGCGGTAGTCCATATTGCCCACCTTGCCGTACTCGAACTGGGAGCGCAGCTTTTCGATGCCGTCCGAAAGCGAGTAGGGGGTAACAAGGCTCGTCTTTGCTCCGGCGGGTACGGCGCAAATAAAAATCAAAGCAAAAAGCAGCAGCGCGGTGAGCGCCGCGATCGTTTTTTTCATGGGGTTTCCTTTCTCTTTTTACACGTCGATATCCATCACGGTGTTGAAGGTCCACTCGGGGAATTTTTCCTGCAGCCCGCAAACGATCTCTTGATAGGTCGCCTCCCGGTCCGGCAGGGCGAAATCGAGAATGATATCGAGGTTCACGGTTTTTGCCTCCTTGTTCACGTAGAAGCCGTGGATCTGCAGCACGCCTTCGTGGGAGGAAACGAAGTGGGTCACCTCGCTGCGCAGGCGTTTGATCTCGTCGTCCTTCGTGTTCATCGAATAAATGCCGATGCCGGTCAGGATCACGCCGTGGGCGGTGTAAACGTCCGCCGTCAGCTTGCGCTCCAGCAGGTCGATCTCATCCGCCGTCATGGTATCGGGGATCTCCACGTGCACCGAGCCCACGTGCTTTTCGGGGCCGTATTCGTGCAGAATGAGATCGTAGGCGCCGTTTACGTGGGGGTCGGCCGAGAGCGTCTTCTTGATGGCGGCGGCCAGCTCCGGATCGGTGCGGCGGCCGAGGATATCGTTGATGGTATCCATGAGCATTTCCACGCCCGCCTTGATGATCACGGCGGCGATGATTACGCCGAGGTACGCCTCGAGGCTCACGCCCGTGGTCATGAAGATCACGGCGGAGATCAGCACGGATACCGAGATCACCGCGTCAAAGAGCGCGTCCTTGCCGCTGGCGGTGAGGGCGGCGGAGTTCACCTTTTTGCCCGTGGCGCGCACGTAGAGGCCCAGCAGCAGCTTTACCACCACCGCCGCGCCGATGATCACGAGCGACCATACGGAGTAATCGGCTTCTTCGGGGGTGATGATCTTTTTTACGGATTCCACGCCGCTGGTGATGCCGGCGTAGAGCACCAGCGCCGCCACCACAAGGGCGGTGATGTATTCGGTGCGGCCGTGGCCGAGGGGATGCTTTTTATCGGGCTTGCGGCTCGCCAGCTTGGTGCCGATCACGGTGATCAGGGAGCTTAACGCGTCCGAAAGGTTGTTCACCGCGTCCAATACCACGGCGATGGAGTGGGAAAGCAGCCCCACCGCCGCCTTGAAACCGGCCAGCAGCAGGTTTGCCCCGATGCCGATAAAGCCGGTGCGCACGATCACCTGCTCGCGCGAGGCCTTCAGTTCGTTCAGGTCCTTCGTTTCGTTTGCCATGATAACGCCCTCTTATTTCAGGTTGTTCGTTTTATCGTACGCGGCAATCACCGCGTTTGCCACGGCTGCGCGGAAGCCGCCGTTTTCCAGCGCCAGCACGCCCTCGATGGTGGTGCCGCCGGGGGAGCATACCGCGTCCTTCAGCTCGCCGGGGTGTTTGCCCGTTTCCAGCAGCATCTTCGCGCTGCCCAGCAGCGTTTGGGCGGCAAAACGCATCGCCTGCGCCCGTGGCAGCCCGCAGCGCACTGCGCCGTCCGCCAGCGCTTCAATGAACATATAGGCGTAGGCGGGGCCGCAGCCCGAAACCGCCATGCCCGCGTTGATCTTGCTCTCATCCAGCTTTTCGGCGCTGCCCGCGTGGGTCATCAGTGAAAGAAAGCCCTCCTCCTCCACGTCGGTCACGCCCGCGCCGGGCGCGTAAAGGATCACGCCCTCGCCCACGGCGGCGGAGGTGTTCGGCATGATGCGGATCACCTTGTTCGTGCCGAAGAGCTTTTCCAGCGTTTTCAGGTCCACGCCCGCGGCCATGGATACGATCACCGCGTCCTTCCTGAGGGTGGGGACGAGCGATTTCGCGGCATCGGCCACCACGTTGGGCTTTACGCCGATAAAAATATAGTGGCAGCCGGCGGCCAGCTCGGCGGGGGAGAGGAAGGCCGCGTTTTTCGCCCGGGCCTTCGCCTCGTCCGTATCGTATACCGCAACGTTTTTCGTGAATTTCAGGGCCGCCTCCAGCAGCGCGCCGCCCATGTTGCCGGCGCCCAAAAAGCCCGCTTCGTAAAACTGCATATCGGTTCCTCCCTTATCTGGTCTGTCCGTTGCCCCGGACGATATATTTGTAGGTGTTCAGCTCCCTGAGGCCCATGGGGCCTCTGGCGTGCAGCTTCTGGGTGGAAATGCCCATTTCGCAGCCCAGCCCGAACTCGCCCCCGTCGGTAAACCGGGTGCTGGCGTTCACGTA
>CAMVBR010000238.1 GCA_947165755.1 uncultured Clostridia bacterium | reverse complement strand
ATAGTCTCTATGCTAACCGTAGTCAGCGGTAAGACTATACTTGTATTGTACCAAAACTGAAATTTACAAAAGGAGACACCCCATGACCTACGACTACGAAAACAAATATCACGCCGAGGGGTACGCCGTGATCTGCGGCGTGGACGAGGCCGGGCGCGGGCCGCTGGCGGGGCCGGTGTTCGCCGCGGCGGTCATTCTGCCGGACGGGCTGGAGGATATCGGCCTGAACGACTCGAAAAAACTGAGCGAAAAAAAGCGGGAGACGCTCTTCGATCTGATCAAAGAGAAGGCGGTCGCATACAGCATTGCCAGCGCCGACCAGAACGAGATCGACGACCTCAATATACTGAACGCCACGTTTCTGGCCATGCAGCGAGCGGTGGAAGGGCTTTCCGTAAAGCCCGATCTCGCCCTGATCGACGGCAACCGCAAGCCGAACACCGGCGTGGAGGAAATTACCCTCGTCAAGGGCGACGCCAAGAGCATCTCCATTGCGGCGGCCTCCATTCTGGCCAAGGTGAGCCGGGACCGCTATATGCTGGAGCTGGATAAGCAGTACCCCGAATACGAATTCGCAAAGCACAAGGGCTACCCCACGGCGCTCCATTACGAAAAAATAAAGGCGCACGGGATCTCTCCCGTGCACCGGCTGAGTTTTTTGAAGAATTTAAGTGAACATATTAAAGAGAAATAGGGAAATTGGCAGTTTGTGGGGCTCGACTCCCCACAAACTGCAGCTAAATTGCCGAAGGATCGGCAGCTAAATTATTGCTGACGCAATAGCTAAATTGCCCCTGACGGGGCAGCTAAATTATCTCGCATACGCTCGATAGCTGAAGTTACAACGCTGCGCAATGAACTTTTCAGCTCGCCGCAGGCGAATTTAGCTTGCGAAGCAAATTTAGCTTGCCGTAGGCAAATTTAGCTGTGCGAAGCACAATTTAGCTGTCGCGCCATTGGCGCGACAAACTGCAATTTGCCACTATCTCGGCAAGTCAGAACATCACCGTAATGATCTCAAAGGGCTTGAACTCCAATACGTCCGTTTCATAAAGCGGGCGTTCCAGCAGGTCCGCCACCGTGACCGTGCGATCCAATTTGATATTTCCGCGTCTGCCGTCTGTTTCGATCAGGCGGCAGACGGTTTTTTTGCCGTCCTCGCTGCGTTTGAGCGCTTGCAGCACAAGGCATTCGTCAAACTGCCGGAGAAAAGAATAACTTTTAAGAATCGGTTTCAAAGGAGACGTCCGCACAGGGGGAGCATTGTATTGGCGCGCCATGCGATCTATCTCCGCGAAGACGTGTGTTCCCATATGCGGTACGATTTTGTAACAGAAATCGTGCCGCCCCAGGTCGCTCTGCGGATCGGGCCGTTCGGCAGCCCGCAGCAGGGATAGGGAAACGCTCTTTTCACCGATGCCCACGCCGTATTTGCCGTCGTTGATCACGGCAACGCCAAAATCCGTTTCGGACAGATCGAACCACTTATGCGTACAGCACTCAAAGCGGGCGGCTTCCCAGCTTGTGTTTTTGTGCATCGGGCGTTTGATAAAGCCCGCGGAGGTATCGCAGGTGAGCTCGCGCGTGAGCACGTTCGGCGTAAATTCCACCTTGAGCAGCTTGTGGCTTTCGTGCCAATCCACGATCGTTTCCACCTCGATAGAATCACTTTCGCGCATCACACGGATCTTTCGCTCGATGCGGCTTTTATCGGTTTCCAAAACCGCTGAAAATTCAGCGCATTCTCCGGTACGAACAGAAAGCTTTATCGGAGTAACAAGCCGCAGGGGACGTTCGTTTTCCGCGTAGTTCGGCAGGATATCCCACGCGTCGTAATTGCCGGGCTTATCGTCGTACAGGCGCAGCTTGTTGAAGGCTCCCCCAACGTACTCCAGATCATTCTCTTTATCAAAAATGCTTTCCATAGCCCCGTCGGGAGCAAACTCGATGATAAAAGCTTCCGTTTCCACCTTTCTGCCCCGTACCTTGATCCAATTGGTTCTCTGATACGGTTGGAACACAGTCAAAGACAGCAACGGATAGGCTGTGACGCGAAAAAACTCACCCCGAATACCTTTTCGTATAAAGGAGCCGTTTTTTCGCGAAAGAAAAACGACGTCGTCCAGCGGAAAATTCAACGTATTGATATACGTTCTCCCCGTGCCGATGATTTCATCAAGGCCTTTCTCCACCTCGGCGAGGTCGCGCACGGCGTCCTCGAAAACAGGGGTGATATGGCTGCCGGGCAGGATATCGTGAAACTGCTGCAGCAGAAACTTTTTATAGAGGCTGCGCAGCTTCTCCGCCGGGTATTCGCCGCCGCGCAGCACGCTCAAAAGCTCGGCGGTACGGAATTTTTCTTCCAGCTCGCGGTTATACTTTTTAAGCGCCGCTTTTGTGGTGAAGGTGCCCCGGTGCATCTCCAGATACAGCTCGCCGTCCCACACCGCGAAGTCCTTGTCCGCCGTGAAATTCTCTTTCAGGAAGGTATCGGCGCGCACGTGGCGCGTTTGGGGCATCACGGAGAGCTTTCGGAAGCGGCGCATGAGCTCGATCATCTCTTCGGTGGCGCCGCTGCCGCCGTCGCCGTAGCCGAACATGTTCAGCGTTTCTGTACCGGTATCCTTATCCTGAAACGCCTCCCAGTTTTCCACCACCTGCGAGGGGGCGTTCCACGTGATGAAATGGGTGGGCGGCACGCAGGCGTAGATATCGGTGCCGTCGATCCCGCGCCATACGAAGTTGTTGTGGGGGAAGCGGTTGGTATCGTTCCACGTGCTCATTTTATTGGAAATGAAGTAGTTCACGCCGCTCTTTTTCAGGATCTGCGGCAAAATCCAGCTATTGCCGAACACGTCGGGCAGCCAGCAGGTATCCACGGTAAAGCCGAAGTTCTCAAGGTAGAACCGCTGCCCGTAGAGGCACTGGCGCACAAGGCTTTCGGCGTTGGGGATATTGCAGTCCGGCTCCACGTACATGGCCCCCACGGGCTCGAACCGCCCGGACGCCACCTTTTCTTTCAGCTCGGCGAACACGTCGGGATAATATTCTTTGAGGGTTTCGTACAGGTAGGGCTGGGTGTGGCAATAGGTAAACTCAGGGTAGCGGTCCATCAGCCGCATCTGAATGAGCACCGTGCGCAGGTTTTTTTGCACCGTGTGGAGCCGCCGCCAGTAATAGGCAATATCGAGATGCGAATGGGCCACCAGCGCCACCTTGCCCGCGCCCCGGTAGGTATCGTCCGCGTAGAGGTTTTCTTCGATATACGCCGCAGCGCGCAGCACGTCTTCGTTTTTGAAATTCTCAAAATCGATCAGATCCAGCGCCGCGTTCACGCGTTTGGTGACGAGGGCGCGGTAATCCTCGGGGAAGGCCTCGCTGCCGATGATATCGGTGAATATCTCAAGATCGTAGCAGAGCGACTGCACGGGCGCGTTGACGGTACACAGATACAGCCCCTCGAAAACCTGCCTGCAGCCCCGCAGCGCCAGCGTTTCGGGGTTGCGCTCGTCGTCGGGCTTGGAGCGGTTGAAGCCCAGCATTTCAAGATCAGCCCTGCCGTTTTCGAGGAAGGGGGTGAGCCGCACCGCCTGCCGGTTGGGGTCCACGCCGCCGGCATACCGGCCGTTGGCCTTCACGATCACCTCGGAGGTGGTTTTGAAATACAGGTATACTTCCCTGCCCGCGAGCGCGGCGGGAACCGATACGGCGGCGGTGAAAAAAACGCTGCCGTCGGGGGTATAATACAGGTCGCCCTTTTTCAGCTCGTAGGGCGCGTCCTCATAAAAATCGAAGCTGTTCTCGCCGGTTTGGCGGGCGTTGCGGATCATGACCGGCACGACGTCGGTCATGTTTTCATAGATCATCCGCCTGAGCCACGCGTAACGCAGCTCTATATATTCCTCGGGGCGCATGGAGCGCCGGGTCACCTTGATATGGGCCATTTGCCGCGCCTCCTTATTTATCTCTGAAATACGGGCGTTTCTTCTCGGCTGAAATCTTCACGGTTTTGCCGAGGTCCCGCCCAATTTTCTCTTCGCACCAATCCATGCACAGCCCGCTTTTGGCGCAGAAGGAGCACTCACCCCTGAGCCGCACCGAGAGGGTAGCGCCGTCGAAGGAAATATATTCGATCTCGCCGCCGTCGCCCCGCAACAGCGGACGCAGCACGGTATTCACGTAGGTTTCCATAAAAATCACCACCGGGGTTTATCATACCATAGGAAGCGGAAAAACGCAAGACGGGACAGCCG
>CAMVBR010000237.1 GCA_947165755.1 uncultured Clostridia bacterium | reverse complement strand
CCGGGCGTGCGGGGGAATGATGACGCGGCGCTGTTGTGACGCGCCGGGGAGGGCCTTACAGGGCAGCCAGCCCGACGGCGGCGCGCAGGATGCTTCTGGCGTCCTCCGCGGTGATCTCCATATCGTCGTTGACATCCGCCGCCCAGAACTGTTCATAGATGAACGGCGTCCACAGGCCAACGCCGGCGCGAAGGGCCAGCCGCGCGTCGGAGGCGGTGACATGGCCGTCCCGGTCGATATCGCCGTTGAGCCATCCCTCATTGCGGGTACCGTCGATTGAAAGATCCGGCGGGTAGCCTTCGGCGTTCGTATCAGCGAACCGGGCGGGGTCTTCCTGAAAGAGCGGCAGCGCCCAACCCTCGTTCTCCGCGCTGACGTTTTCCTCGGAGAACACGGAACTGACGCAGTCAAGCGCCGCGATGGCCGGGACGTTGGACGCTTTGGCGGAGACGTCGGCGTAGGAAGCATACATACCGACGTATGCCACGTGCTCGACCAGCCCCTTCAGTTGTTCGACGCACCGCCCGTTGTATGCCGTGTATATCTCGGCGTTCGCCCTGCGGCGCAGCGCGATGTCCAGATCGACGTCGTCAAATTCCGCATCGTCAAAAAGCTCCGACGGGGTCAGTCTGCCTTCCCGGATATCCTCGCGAAGCGCCGCCAGCCGTTCCGCCGCGTCCGCTTCCAGGGTGGGAGAATCGACAAAGGTCACGCCGATCTTGATGACGGAATCCTTCGGGAACGTATAAAGCTGTTCTCTCAGATCCAGGGATATCTTTTCGTTGTCAGCGGTTTCCGCCGCGACAACAGGCAAAACGGAAAGCAGCAGGAAAACGGCGGACAGAACAATACTTGTAAAAATGCGATATTTGGATGGATGATACATCAGAATTCCTCCTTCTTTCTTGTGGTGTAATGCTTTATCCGATCATCGCCGCGCGCTGCCGTGAGCAGATTTACATGGTCACAGTGTTCGTCGTATTGTAATAAGATGCCGACTGGGTAAACAACTGTAAATAAGGCGCTTCGGCGTAGTGCTCACAGACGGCGCGGTAGGTGTACCCCTTCGGCACGGCGACGGAAACGGAGAATACCTTGGCGTTGGTGCTGTTGAACTGGTCCCGGTAGGTGTATTCTCTGAGATCCGTCCAAACGCCGTTCACCAGCTTTTGCAGCTTGACGTAGGTGAAGCCGCATTTTGTGACTTTATTTGAACCGGTCGTGGACGCGGTGAGCAGCAGCCTGTCGCCGTTCCTTGTCAGTTCCAGGCTTTTCCCGACAATCAACCCGGCGTATTTCGGCTCGCTGTAGATATAATAGTTTTTCGCGTCCAGCTCCACGGCGGTCCGCAGCGCCAATCTCGCGTCGGCGGCGGTGACGGAGCCGCTGCAGTCCACGTCCGCCAGAATCTGCGCCAGATAATCCTTCGGACGCTCCAGCAGAACGGCGAACCGCAGGATCGCTCTCGCGTCGTCCGTACGGACCTGTCCGTCGCGGTTGACGTCGCCGTATGGAAAGGTAATCTCCTCCGATTCCGGCGAAAGAAGCGCCAACCGGTCAAACTGCGCGTACGCCACATATTCTTTCCGGTTCACCGCCCAGAGCACCTCCGGACCGTTTTCATAAGACGGTTCCTCCACTTCTATCGCAAAGCTTGCCATGGGGAAATCGTCGTCATCCGCATGCATGTTGTAAACCCCACGCACATGAGGAAGCGCACGCAACTCGCGCAGCGCTGTCTGAATGTCGCACAGGGTCAGATCGATACACGTCAGAATAGAAGTAAACGTAAAATCGTCCCCTCTTCGTTCCCCGGTCGCAAGATGGCTGAAGGAACAGATCCCCTCGAACGATCCCAGCAGCCGCTGCAGCTTTTCGTTGTTTTCCCGATAGGGGGCGCGTACGTATACCAACAGGCTGCTTCCGTCCGGTTCCTCTCCGCCGTATAAATAAATATCCACTTGCGGTTGTACCTGCACCGCCAATCCCGAGCGTGTGATCGCGTCTGTCAGCTGCGCGGCGTCGCATTTCGCGGCGTCATAATCGACATAAAGCCAGTTCCAGTGATGGATGACCTCATAACCCGCGGCTGTCGCCGGAAACGGATCGTTTTCCGTCATAAAACGATCCCGCTTTTCCCCTCTTAACGACTCTACCCGGATGTATTCCACGCACACCGTCCGCTTCAGCTCGTCAATGACCGCCCAGCAGTTTTCCTCTACGGGGTATTCCACACAGAGAGCGAACAAATCATAGGGGCCGTCCTCCGCTTCCGTTAATCGCTCAACGGAATGAACGTGCGGTACGGCGCGCAGATCGGCAGCGGCTGCGTCCGTTTCAAACCGGCGCCGGTCAACGGTCACAATGATCTTCGTCAGATCAGACCAGGTATCATCCCCTACCGCCAGCAATGACCAGACCGGCTGGTATACGCCCCTGACCCCGGGGACGTTCGCCAGCAGCTCCCGAACGGCGGCATTGTTTTCCTCACAGGGGGCGCTGACGGCAACAGAAAGATACGCCGTGCCGGGTTCCTGTTCCCCGGGGTACGCGAACGATGAACCGGAAGAGATCACATCCTCCACAAAACCGGACTGCTTCAGGTCGGCGATCAGCTCATCTGGATCGGTCGCCGCCGTATCCACGTCGACATAGAGTACGTCCCGGCGAGGAAATACTTCATACGGCCGTTGTTCAAACGGCTGGTCCCTTTTGTCTTCCGCGAAGGCGAAGACGGCGGAAGAAAGAAACACACAAAGCGTAAGCAGCAAGGAAACCATCTTTTTCATGATAACAACCCTCCGTTTCAACAATTACTGAATGGTCTGCGCGAACGCGGCGGCTGTTTCGCGGTCTGCGTTCATAACGACGGAATACACAGTCTGGCCGTCCGAAAAATCAATGACCGTATGGCCCGCCTGGGTGAAGAGATAACAGGTGATCCGGTCCGTTTGTAAAGCAACAGCGTCCTCTGCTCCCGCGTAATCTGTCACGGGCAGGGGCGCGTTTGCGGCGTAAACGCTGATGACCAGCGTGCCCGCCGTTTTTCCGGCGGAGAACCGGATATTGGCACTTTTGACCAGCTCCGTCTTTTCATATTGGACGGAATCGACGGTGTAGGTCCCGTCCGTCAGGGCCTTTGGCAGCAAGACAGGCGTTATTCCGTTTTCGGCAAGCGTTTTTGCCAGCGGCGTATCCGCCAAAGCGTAGCCCGGTCCATCCGTTTCGCCGCTGTGACCGATCCGGATCCTGTCGTTGTACAGCCGGACCAGCGGATCGAACAGATCGATGTTCAGGAAGGACGCGGCGGCCGTCACGCTGCCGATCAGCACAAGGAATACCGCGGCCATCGCGACCGCCGTTTTTACCGAAAAGCGTTTGATCCTCACCGGCGCCGGCGGCAGGGCCTTTCCCTCGTCCAACGCGTCCAGACAGTACCAGATCAGCTCCGTATCGGGGTCGTCCTTTGTCAATTCGTCGTCCAGCAGGCGCCTGATTTCCGATTGCGTCAGGATTTGTTCGTCCATTTGAAATAATCTGAGATAAGCGCGGTCAGATACCATGGCAATGCACTCCTTTCACTGAAACAGTCTGCGTTCATCAAAAAGGTTACAGATGATTTTCCGACCAGTCGTCCACATATTGTTTGGCCTTTCGTTTCAGCCGGAAGATCCGTATTTTCACATTTCCTTCGCTGACGCCCATTTTCCCCGCGATGGTTTTCAGTTTCATCCGTTTGACGAACCGCAGACGGAACAGCGTCCGTTCGTCCTCCGTCAGGGAGGCCAGAAACGAGGTTTTGCACTGGAGCAGGATCGTTTCGGGGATCTCCTCCGGTTCCTCCGGCGCGGGGAGCGCCTGCACCGTTTCGTCCTCCACCGGCACCAACCGGCGCGTTTCCGCGGAAAGCCGCTGATAAACGTCTTTGATGATATTGGAGGCGACCGCCGTCAGCCATTTTTTCGGCTCCCGGATCTGCGTGCCTTTATTGACGGCGTCAAAAAAGGCAAGGGCCGTTTCCTGTACGGCGTCTTCCATCTCATTTGGGTGGGAAGACAGTTTGTATGCACAGATCCGGCGGATATACGATTCATATTCCGTCCAGACCGCTTCCGCTTCCGGATGATTCTGCTGCGTCGGCATCCCGATCCCCCCTTTTTTGCCGAAATCTACGTTTCTTTTTATATAGTCTCAAAAAAGCGAAAAGGTTACAAGGTTTTTTTTTGTTGTGGGAAAAAACAATTCAAATTGGGAGATTGTAGAGATGTTTAGTT
>CAMVBR010000236.1 GCA_947165755.1 uncultured Clostridia bacterium | reverse complement strand
TTTTTCTGCTGTTCCGCGTCAAAACCAGACGGGGCAGGCTCCTTGCCTCAATGCTGACGTACATCTCCCTCGGTGTGATTGCTTTCGGCCTCATGGAAGGATAACGACAGGGATGGGGGCGTATCAGATCCTGTTGGCCGCGCTTTATGGGATCATGGTCGTGATGCTGAAGCGCTTTGCCGGTCAGTTGAAAAAACAGGGCCGCTATGATACGACCGTATAACACGGAGGAGACGACGGCATGAAAAATTACAATCAACCGTTCGATCTGGACAGTTTTCTTTCTCCCGACGTGTCCTGTGCGCCGGTTTATATCTGGGTGTGGAACGACGTGTGTACGCGGGAATTGATTGACGAGCAGCTGGACGAGATGCAGCGGCTGGGGATCCGCGCGTTTTACATTCTGCCGGAACCGAAAGAATTTCGGCCGGGCAGTATGCCGACCCGTCTTGCGCCGGACTATCTCTCACCGGCGTATTTTGCCCTGTGCGCCTATGCCATCGAGCAGGGCGGCGCCCGCGGAATGCGCTGCTGGCTCTATGACGAGGGCGGCTGGCCCTCCGGCGGCGCCTGCGGCGCCGTTCTGCGGGACCGTCCCGCATACGCCCGGCAGGTATTGAAGGCTGACGAACGGATCTTTTCCGCCGGCGAGGTTTACCGCCGGTCCTCTCCGGACGTGCTGGCGGCTTTCGTACGGGATGAACAGATGATCGAAGAACCGTACCGCTTTGCGGCGGATACGGTCGTGACAGAATACAGGATCGCGCGGGAGAAGGGATCGGCTGCGGATTACCCCGATCTGCTGAATCCCGACGCGACGGCGTATTTTATCCGCCTGACGCATCAGGGGTACGCCGACGCGCTGAAGGGCGCCCTTGGAAAAACTGTGACCGCCGTGTTCACCGATGAACCAAAGGCGCCGCTCTGCCCTTTCAACCGGGAACTGGCCGGACGGTATGAAGCCGTCTACGGCGAATCGATCCTTCCCTTTCTCCCGCTGATCGCAAAACGAAAAGCCGCGAGCACGGAAACCGCGCCGGTCTTATCCCGCTGGTACGACCTGTGCAGCCGGACGTTTTGTGAGAATTATCTGCTGCCCTGCAAACAGTGGGCGAACGAACACGGTCTGGCGTTTACCGGACATCTGGATAAGGACCACGATCCCCTCGGCTGCGTCCGGGGCGGCGGGCATTTTCACCTGATGCGCGCTCTGCTGGCGCAGGAGCTGCCGGTCTTTACGGAGAAGCAGCCCTATTACGCAGCACTTCCGCAGTTCAACCGCTATCTGGAGCGGCTGTCCTACGTTGCTTCCTGGGGGGAACGGACATGCGATACGGCGCTTTACTATCCCGTCTGTGATTTTCAGGGCGGGCTTCGGGCGGAGCAGGCGGCGCAGGCGTTCGACGCGCTCGGCCGCAAGCTGGAGGAAGGTTTGACCGATTTCGATATCGTGGACGACGACGTGATACAAGCTGCGACGGGCGCTGAGAAGGGGCGTCTGCGTTTCGGCGGCGCGGCCTACCGGCACGTGATCCTTCCCGAAAACGCGACGCTTCCGCTTCAGACGCAGCAGGTGCTGCAGCGGTTCGTGCGGGGCGGCGGCAGGGTTTCCTGCGGGGCGCCTGCGCCCGAACCTGCCGTTCAGGTCGAGGGAGAGGGCCTTCGCGCCATGCGACGGAAAGCAGGAGCGGAATCCCTGCTGCTTCTGTTCCGGGAGGGCGGCGGAAGCGGCGCATACCGCGTTCATCTGCCCGGGACGCGCGGCTATCTGTTAAATCTCGACAACGGTAACCTGCAAGTTTTGGAAACCGAAGACGGGGTTTTGCCGCTGACGCTGTCCGTGGGCGAAACGGCGGTGATCCTGCTGACGGAAACAGACCTGCCGGCCCAGCGGCCGCAGCGCTTTGGCAGACTGTTTGAAATCTCAGGCGGCTTCCGTCTGCGAAAAGACCGGGAACTCATCTGCGGCGAAAACGGCTTTGAGATTCAAACGCACACGGACGCCGCGCGGCCCGTTCTTCTCGGCGACTGGCGGGACCTGTTCGGCGCCGCGTATTCCGGCAGCGGCGTTTATGAAACGGCCTTTTCACTGCCGGACGACGCAATCGGCGTAAACGGACGGATCACGCTCGGCGACGTGCGTTTTACAGCCGCCGTGTACCTCAACGAAAGGCTTTTGGGCACCGTGTTGGCGCCGCCGTACCGTGTTTCAGTCCCTGCCGGGGTCCTGAAAAAAGAGAATCGTCTGAAAATCATCGTGACGAACACCTCCGCCAACTGGTACGCCGCCACCGATTATTTTGACAGATGGAGCAAAAAGGAGTTATCTCCGTATTTTGAGGGGGAATTATCCTATGCGGGGGACGCCGCCTCGGGCGGTCTCTTCGGCCCCGTCCGGCTTGAAACCGAGTGATAGTCGAGCCGATTATCATGAGGCCGCATCAATTCACGGAATGCGATCAACGGAACCTTTTGTTCTGAAACAACTCTGAATGCTTTCTCAAAATCAGTTATAAGATTGGCGACTGGATCAGTAACCAAGCAGAATTCATTATATCCTGTCATGGGAAAAACAATAATTGAATTCTATAAGCGATCGGCTTCACATTGCAGAAGATGTCATATAATCGAAAAATCTCCCGCTTTTCTGGCGAGATGAAACTACCAAAAAAAAACGGGAGGTTATTTTATCAGGTTTTCCCATGACTCTGCAATATCATTCTCGCGGGGATCCTTTGCGGCGCAGAACAGCTACCCCCAGCGCGGTGGCAACAAAACCGGACAGCAGAAATACAAGGTCAACGGCGCCGCCGATTTTCGCGTATACCGTCGGCACGCCCTTGACGGGAACGTCCGCGAACTGCACGGTGTCGAAACCGGTGTCGGCGGTGTCGAAGCGTTTGATCATGCGCCCCTGACGGTCTATGGCGGCGCTGACGCCGTCGTAGCTCGGTTTTACGACCGCAAAGCCGTTTTCCACCGCGCGGAACGCCGAAAGCTCGGTGTGCGCGCGTTTTACGCCGCGCCAGTCCCACGACGGTACGAACAGTACGTCGGCGGAGCCGGCCTTTTCACGGATAAAACCGATGAACGTATCGTCAAAGCAGATCACGTTGGCAATCACGCCCGCGTCCGTCTGAACACATGGGACGGCACCGCTGCCCTTTACGTAGCCGGGAAGCTCCACCAGCGGGATCAGATTCGTTTTGATGTATTCGGTCACGGAGCCGTCGGGCAAAACGAGAACGGTTTTATTCACCGATTCGCCGTTTTCGCTGCCGTCGGTATCGGGCGTTTCATAGCCCACGATCAGGATCATACCGTGCTCTTTGGCGAACGCGGCGGCCGCGTCAACAAGAAGGTGTTCGTCCGCGTCGGCCACCGAAAAAGCCTCCTCGTTCCAGCAGGCGATCTCCGCGCCGCCCTTCGCCGCGCGCTCCGCCTCGGAAAGAAAATACCGCAGGCTCTCTTCGGTCGGGATCTCCTCATAGGTCCCGTCTTCGTATTTTTCATAGAACGGGCTGACGACGCTCGCAACGCACACCGTGTTATCGGAACCGACCGGGAATGCCGCCAACCGGATGCAGCCGAAGCAGACGGACGCCGCCAGAAGCGCAAGGCAGACGCCCGCGGCAGGTTTCCACCGCGGCCTCTTTTCCGCCGCCGTAACGGCGACCGCGCCGAACCAATAGATCAAAAAGGATAACCCAAAGCTGCCGATCAGCGACGCGACCTGCATCAGCGGCAGAAAGCCTGACTGCGTATACGCCATCGCGCCGAGGCTTCCGATCGGCGTGAGCGCGCGTAAGGCTTCCACCGAAACGAACGCCGCGGGGAAGATCAGACTGCTGAGAAAAGCGCCGGGCAGTTTCCGGGCGAGCAGCCGGTCGGCAAGGAACGGCAGGACCCAGCAAACGCTCCAAAGCAGACAGAATACGGCGCTGAGCAGATAACCGGAATCCAGAATATCCGGCCATTTGATCACGTGCCCCACCGCGATGGCGGCGGCCAGCAGCAGGAACTGTCGTTTGGTTTTGGTTTTCCTGCTGAAATACAGAAACGCGAACGGCCAGATCCACGCCGTAACGCCGATATTCCATCGCCCGCCGGAAAACACGTAGGCAACAAAGCCGACGCCGAGCATCACCCACGCCGATTTGTTCAAATGCTTTTGCTGGTCCATCGTTATCACTTCTCCTTCGGTAATACATGAGGAACCCTCGTCATTTCCACAGCCTCTTCAGCACTTCGCTTTTCAGAAACAAGGTATTCTT
>CAMVBR010000235.1 GCA_947165755.1 uncultured Clostridia bacterium | reverse complement strand
CTTTTCGTGAAAGGCAAAAAACTCGTCTCTGCCGATGAGATCCAGCGGCTCCTCAATATCCGTTAGCCCGCCCGCGGCATTCGTTTCGTAGGCGTCAAAGCTGCTGTATGGATAATGCAGATCTTTTGATAAACCACCCTTTACGGGGTTATTGTGAATATAACGGATCACTGTTTTCAGATAAACCGCATCCTCCACCGGCTCGCTTTTGAACCGATCCTGAAACAGATGCCCCACACGCTCATAGCGGGTATTATACCAGTATGCGTAATTGCTCCCGAGCCGCTTTATGATGATCTCCAGCGGGTCTTTTCCGATTTTCAGCAGCAGATGCACGTGGTTATTCATCAGGCAATAGGCGTAGAGCGAAAACTGACTTTTTTGTTTCGCCTCGGTAAGCAGCATCATGAATTTCTGCTTGTCCAGATCGTCTTCAAATATGTTTTGTTTGCCGATCCCGCGCAGCATTACGTGATAAATACCGGTTTTGCTCTTGATTCTCGCTGATCTTGGCACAGTAATCACCTCAATGATATCATATCACGAATTGATTATTGTGTCAAGACAAGGAACCGTCCCCTGTCTTCATGCTTGTCCAGGTCGTCTTCAAATATGTTTTGTTTGCCGATCCCGCGCAGCATTACGTGATAAATACCGGTTTTGCTCTTAATTCTCGCTGTTCTTGGCACAGTAATCACCTCAAGGATATCATATCACGAATTGATTATTGCGTCAAGACAAGGAACCGTCCCCTGTCTTCATTTTGTTGATATCTCAGGTAAAGACAAGGAACCGTCCCCTGTCTTCACTGTATATATGTACTCTCACGTTAACCGTCCCCTGTCTTCATTCAGGGACAACAGTATTTTATCACAATCCCTTGGATCGTTTCGATCAAATTACTTTGATTAATTATAATTCGCACCTCTTTTGCACTAAATAAAGAAATGTATATAGGCACAGAAGAAATAATCCAACGCCTGAGTGATTTAATTGAATGACCTATTATTTTATTGCTCAGCAAATAATCAATACTTTCAATCGCAACATATTCAATGTCAACACACTCCATGCAACATGCTTCTTTAAAAACGTCGTCGTTCATCTTTCTATGAGGATCCAATATTGCTCGATAATAATTAAGATCATCATTGTTCAATATCGTTCGTTGGATAAACATATTGTCCAGTTCCTTAAATGCTATATATCTTTTGGGATACTTTGATGCCTGCACAGAACAAACTGCGTCATACGGCTTTTTACATATAAAAAACTCGTACAACTTAAATTGAGAAATCAGATAGCTGTTAATATCCCAAATAAGGTCATTTTTGATCCTATTATTGTTAACATTTCCGTGGGCATTAATTAATATTTCATTTCCACTGAACACATAATTATTAATCATTAGTATATTCCTTTCCAAGGTTTTAAGAACTCAAAATGCTTAGACCAAAATCTATATGGCTGACCTTCATAACCTTTGAAATGATAAAGCCACTTACTCAATTGCAAATGTGGTGTGTGACCTTTATGACTACCATGCAACTCAATCGAATATGCAGGACCTGAATTTGTTCTATATCTTATGCCTGGATATCCTTCAGAAGCCCTAACACCTGTAATCTTTCCTATTTCAAGTTTTCCACTTGAAATGGCATTACTAATCGCTTTTGATCCACCTGCAAGAACTCCACTTGTAATGCCTGCCGCCAATGTACCTGCAACAGTTGGTTTTCTTCCATAGACGAGCTCTGTTGCTGCATATGCACCTGCACCTATGACACCATGGACTATACCTGTTGCAACTGCTCCCATTCCGGGTAATGCTGCAGTAATTGCACCAGTAAGGGCACCAGATAAAGCAGAAATGCCAACTTCTGCCCAGTTAATACTTTGACCACTTACTGCTTGCCCAACGATACTGGAAATCCCGCCTATTAATGCACCAACAGCAGCCCCCGCAACAATATGCCAAAAATCGCCGGCATCATCTGTTCTTGCAACTGGATTATTATCACAATAAGCAAACAGATTCTTATCCGTCAGCGCCATTGGCGAGGCGGTAACAACGGCGGAATCGTCAACACTCAAGAATCTCCCGATCTCGGGATCATAATACCTCGATTGCAGGAAATAGAAGCCCGTTCCCGTATCGTAATAATAACTCCTGTACCGGATGGGGTTGATTTCACCGATATTTGCGCCGGAGGTATCGGTGGTGGAGAGCAGCCTGCCCCACGCGTCGTAGTAATATCTGACGATGATATTGCCATTGTTGTCGGCAATGGCGACCACGTCGTTTTGCAGGTTCTTTATATACCAATAATTGGTATCGCCGTAGATAAAGCCGTAGTAATCACTCGCGAGGTCGAATTTGAACACCAGCGGGTTGTTGCCCTTCTTCTGCCCCACCAGCAGGTCGCCCGCGTAGTAGAAATTCGTGGTGACGCCGTTTTCCGTCTTGCTCAGGCGGACGCCGTCCATATCGTAGGTATACGTATTCGTGCTGCCCGTTTTGCTGTAATTGCTGAGCAGACCGGACTTGTACCAGTTTACGGTATAGTCGCCGAAGCCGGTGACCGTTACGCCGGAGTACGTTATTGTTTTATTGTCGTACCCCGTAAGCAGACCGGATGTGGAATAAGAATACGTGACCGGTGTACCTTCCTCGTTTTCAAGCGACCCCGTATTGTAAGCATAGATCGTTTTTGACGCGATATTCCCCGCGGCATCGTACGTATACGTATAAGTCTCTCCCTGCCGCTGGTTATTCTCCCGCACAAGCCTGTTGTTGGTATCGTAAACGTAGCTTGTGGTTTTGCCGCCCATTGTTTCGGACGTGATATTGCCTACGTTGTCGTAGGCGTAGGTATACGTTCCGGCAGGGTTGACCACCTTTGTCACCTGCGGCGACTGCCGTCTCGTGCTGCTGTTCAGCGTGCGGTACGTATACGTGGTTATCATCGTGGTATTGGGCGTATAATACGTATACTTGTACCTGCGGTTCAGCGTGTCGTAGCCGTTGAATATCTCCTGCACGTCGTTCCATTTCGTTGCGTAATTATTATCCGGCGGCGAGTTATCGATGTGCCTGCCGTAGGTGAACGTGACCGTATTATCCCCAAGCTCGGTATAGGTGCGTATGGTACTGATCCGGTTGTCCCCGGCCCGGTACGTATAGCTCAGCTTCGATTTCAAATTGTTTGCAGAGAGATCCGTGCCGGTGTATTTATTTCGCGATACGATACGCCCCGCCTGGTCGTATACGTACAGCTCGCGGCTGTTGGAGCCGGTATCGGTGGTTTGCGCCAAAAGCCCGTCCGCGCCGTAGTAATAATGCTTCTGGTTTCCATTATATATTTTTTCCGTGGGCCTGTCAAGCGAGTCGTAAGTATACCCGGTGAAGCCGGAATCGCCCGCATATTTGCTTAAAGAGAGAAGGCCCGCGCTGCTATACATATTATCCGCAAGCGCCGTATTGCCCAGATCGCTGCCCGTAAGCCTGCCGAAGGAATCATAGGTAAAGGTATAGTCCGGCCCGCCGGTGACGGAAACGCCGGTGAGCAGGTCGTGGGTATAGGTATAGCCCACGCTGAGCGCGCCGCTCTGCACGCCGGTGACGCGGTTGATATCGTTATACGTATACGACGTGGTCACGTTGTTCGGGTCGGTGACGCTTGTGAGCTGACCGGTGGTTGTATTGTAAGCGTAGTTCGTTTCATGCCCGGTGATATCGATATGCTTGGTCTGAAAGTTGCCGTTGGTCGTATATTCGAAATTCTCTTGATAATAGATATCCCCGGAGGTGCTCCCGATGGACTTGTATTCAAAAGCAAACCACTGCTGCGCCTTCCTTGAGGAATCGAACATAAAGGCTTTGATCTCGGAATTCTCCTTGACCTCGCTCAGTAAAAACGCGCCGTCGAGCGCGTTTTCGTAGTTGGAACCCTTCGTTTTGAACGCGAACGTGCCGTCCGCGCAGGGCTGCAGCTGAAACAGCGAAATATTCGCGGCGGCGGAGGCTGTCGCGTTTACGCATTTTATGCCGTAAGCCGTACTTGCGGACGCCATGCCGAGGTAGGTTGTGACGTTGTTGTCCGTGGTGGTCTTCAGGCGGAACTCGTGATCGCCGGGACCGGCCTCCAGCGTCCAACGTTGGGTTTCCTTCGACTTGTTGAAGGAGTGGCTCACCACCGGATCCCCCGCAGTCGTGTTCTTTGCGTAGAGCGCCATGCCGGTTTGTGCATTTACAAAGAAGTAGGTTTTCCCCCCTGTA
>CAMVBR010000234.1 GCA_947165755.1 uncultured Clostridia bacterium | reverse complement strand
GCATTCCGTGGTTCTGGTACATGAACACATACCAGGGCAGACCCACCGCCGCCACAATCAGAAGACCCGGAATTACATGCATGTGCAGCATCCTGCGCAGATCCCTATGTTAAAGCAAATCAAACTGATGCCCGTGGTGCCCCTTCGTGGGATCGTGCTGTTTCCGGGCATGTCGTTCCATTTCGACTTAAGCAACAAAACGTGGCTTTCCGCCGTGAAGGAGGCGGGAGCCGCCGACAACCTGTTTTTCGTGCCCGCCCTGCCCGAGGACGACGCCCGCGACGACGCCGAAAACACCTTCGGCGCGGTGGTGCGCATCACCAAGCTGCAGGCCCGTGGCGCGGAGAAGGCCTTCGGCGCCAAGGTGGCGGTGGAGGTGATCAGCCGCGGCGTGCTGCGCCGCCCGGACAGACGCTATCCCCACCCCACGGCCTATATCGGCATTTTAGACGACGACGAGACCCTGCCCGCCGACGCGGACGAGACCGACGAAGCCCTGTTCCGCGAGGCAGCGCTTTTCAGCGCCCGCAAGTTCTTTAACGAATTCTGCGCTTACAGCGGCAAAATGAGCCCCGATATCGTCAGCTTCGTGCAGTCCACCGATTCCCCCGGCGCGCTGGCGGACGTGGTGGGCGGCAACGTCATTATGAAATTTGAAGATAAGCTCACGCTGCTCACCGAGCTCAACGTCTACCTGCGCATCGAAAAGCTGTGCCGGATCCTCGCCTACGAGAGCGAGATCCTCGCGCTGGATAACGAGCTTTCGGACCGGGTAGAGGAGCTGATGGATAAAAACCAGCGGGAATACTACCTGCACGAAAAGATGCGCGCCATCAGCGAGGAGCTGGGCGAGACCGAGGCAGACGACGCCGCCGTGCTGGCCGAAAAGATCGCCGCCAGCAAAATGAGCGACGAGCAGAAGGAAAAGCTGATGCAGGAGCTCGCCCGCATGCGCCGCCTGACGTCCTCTTCGCCCGACAGCCACGTGATACGCAGCTACATAGAAAAATGCCTTGAGATCCCGTGGGGGAAATACACCAAGGAGAACAAGAACCTGAAAAAGGCCGTGAAGGTGCTGGAACGCGACCACTACGGCCTGAAGGACGTGAAGGAGCGCGTGACCGAAATGCTGGCCGCCATGATGGTGGCGCCCGAGCTTAAAGGGCAGATCATCTGCCTTGCGGGCCCGCCCGGCGTGGGCAAGACCTCCATCGCCCGCAGCATTGCCGAGGCCACCGGCCGCAAATACGTGCGCGTGGCGCTGGGCGGCGTGCACGACGAGAGCGAGATCCGCGGCCACCGCCGCACCTATATCGGCTCCATGCCCGGGCGCATCGTGAACGCCCTGATCGAGGCCGGCAGCCAGAACCCCCTGATGCTGCTGGACGAGGTGGATAAGCTGGGCAACGACTACAAGGGCGACCCCGCCTCCGCGCTGCTGGAGGTGCTGGACAGCGAGCAGAACTTTTCGTTCCGCGACCACTACATCGATATGCCGGTGGACCTCAGCCGCGTGCTGTTTCTCACCACCGCCAACGATAAATACGCCATTCCCGACGCGCTCAGGGACCGCATGGAGGTGATCGACCTGCCCGGCTACACCTTCGAGGAAAAATTCCAGATCGCAAAGCGCCATTTGCTGCCCAAGCAGATGAAGCTGCATAACCTGACCGGCAGGGAGCTGAAGGTGACCGACGGGGCCATCCGCGCCGTGATCGGCGGCTACACCCGCGAAGCCGGTGTGCGCGTGCTGGAACGCAAGCTCGCCACCCTGTGCCGCAAAGAGAGCGTGCGCCTTGCGAGCAAGGAAACCGGCAAGCTGGAGATCACCGAAGAGAACCTGGAAATCTACCTCGGCGTGGCGAAATACCGCGATGAATCGGCCCTGCGCGTGCCGCTGGCGGGCGTGGTGAACGGCCTTGCCTGGACCAGCGTGGGCGGCGAGCTGCTGCAGGTGGAGGTGCTGGTGATGGACGGCGCCGGAAAGCTGGAGCTCACGGGCTCGCTGGGCGACGTGATGAAGGAATCGGCCCGGGCTGCCCTCAGCTACGTGCGCAGCCGCAGCGGGGAGCTGGGCATCGACCCCGATTTTTATAAAACCAAGGATATCCACATCCACTTCCCCGAGGGCGCCGTACCCAAGGACGGCCCCAGCGCGGGCATTACCGTTACCACGGCACTTGCCTCGGCGCTCACCGGCAGAAAGGTGCGCGCGGACGTGGCGATGACCGGCGAGATCAGCCTGATCGGCCGCGTGATGGCCATCGGCGGCCTGCGGGAAAAGAGCATGGCGGCCTACCGCGAGCACATCGGCACCGTGTTCATTCCCGAGGCGAACGTGCCCGATCTGAAGGAAGTGGACGACGCGGTGAAGGCGGAGATCACCTTCGTGCCCGTAAAATACGCCGACGAGGTGCTCAGCGAGGCGCTTTTGCCCTTGGAGACGGACGCGCCCGACGACGAGCCGTCCGAGGCGCCCCGTGCGATACCGAAGAAAACGAAGCGGGAGGGAACCGGCATTGAACCTGCAGCAGGTAACCTTTGAGGCCAGCTACGGCACCGCGCCGCAGCTGCCCGCCTCCGATCTGCCCGAGATCGTATTTTCGGGCAAATCCAACGTGGGGAAATCCTCTTTGATCAATAAGTTTTTTAACCGCCGCAATCTGGCGCGGGTGAGCGCCGTGCCCGGCAAGACCACCACGGTGAATTTCTTCCGCGTGGAGGATGTGCGCTTCGCCGACCTGCCCGGCTACGGCTACGCGAAGCGCTCCAAGGCCGAAATGGAACGCTGGAGCGGCCTGATGGACGGCTATTTTTCGGGCGGGCGCAATATCGCGCTGGTGGTGCAGCTGTTGGATATGCGCCATGCCCCCACGGGCGACGATAAGGTGATGCTGAATTTCCTCACCGAAACCGGCCTGCCCTTCGCCGTGGCCCTCACCAAGTGCGATAAGCTGAAATCGGGCGAGCGCAAAAAGCAGAGCGCATATTTCGCCGACCTGCCCGCGCTTGCCGCCGCCAAGGCCGTGATCGAGACCTCCGCCGAAACCGGCGAGGGCATGGACGCGCTCAAAGAGCTGATAGAAAAAACCTTAGCACAGTAAAAAGCCGCCGCAGGGCGGCTTTTTTGAATTTATCGCTCGATGCGATAAATTCAAAAGTTATATGCAGCTTCGCTGCGTTATGATTGCCTTGCGGCAAGTTGAGAGTTTTCGCAAACGAAAACGTTATGAGTTCCGCCTGCGGCGAAACGTTAAGGAACCTGCGGTTGGCATTTTATATAAATCAAAACGCGCACGCGTTTTCCGCAACGTTTTGCGTGAGCAAAACGCATAACGTTCGCGTATGCGAACTCATAACGTCTTCGGGGCTCATAACTTTTCGCGCAGCGAAAATCATAACTATTTCAGTTTAGCGCACAGCGCTAAACTGAAATTTTCCCCCAATGCAAAACCCGCAGGGCGAACGCTCTGCGGGTTTTGCACACACAAATATAGAAAGGGAGATGAGAAAGCTAACTGATATATGGAAAGCGGCCATCGCCGCGTAAGCGCGGAACTGCGCGGAGGGGAACCCTCTTATTTGCAGGTGAGCAGCGCGTGCAGCTCAATGATCTTACCGAGTTTCCGGAAGGAAAACTTCATTTCGGAAATTTCCTTCATCAGTTTCATTTCCTGCTGGTAAACTTCTCTTTCGTAAGTACGCATGTTGTTTTCGCTCCTTTCGTTTGATTACATTGCATATTATAGTCAAATTTTTTCATTTGTCAAGTCATTTTACACAACAAAAGAAGACGATGTTTGTATATTTTGCACAACATACGAGGGGCACCCCCGGCGGAATCCTTCACAGATTCCGCGCCGCCCCACCGCCGGATTTGTTTAAACCGCACAATCCTGAAACCCCGTTTCAGGGCAGAACGACGAATGTGAGCGGTATACGCAGAAAAGCCGAAAACGAGAAAATTGGAATTTGCAGGGCTCGACGCCCTACAAATTCCAGTGGCCAGTAGCCAGTGGTCAGTGGTCAGTATCCGTTAAGGCAGGCTGATCCGGTCACAGATCGCTGGTCACTGGCCACTGGTCACTGGTCACTGGTCACTTGCTCAGCGATAAACTGAAAATCAGCAACCCGCTACCAATTCCAGCAGCTCCTCCGGCTGATCGATCAGGGTTTTCGCGCCGTTGGCGAGCAGGAAGGCGCGGTCCTTGAAGCCCCACGTAACGGAAATACAGGGCAGACCGGCGTTGGCGGCGGTTTGGATATCCACCTCCGAATCGCCCACGA
>CAMVBR010000233.1 GCA_947165755.1 uncultured Clostridia bacterium | reverse complement strand
GTTATCAATGAATTTCCAGGCTTCTTCTTTACCGCCCTTGATATCGAAGGTAAAGATGCTCGCGCCGCCGTTGGGGAAATACTTCTCATACAGCGCGTGGTCGGGATGGTCGGGAAGGGACGGATGGTTCACCTTTTCCACCAGCGGGTGGTTCGAGAGGTACTCTACCACCTTTTTGGCGTTTTCGGCGTGGCGCTCGAGCCGCAGCGAGAGGGTCTCGGTGCCCTGCAGCAGCAAGAACGCGGCGAAGGGCGAAATGCACGCGCCCTGATCGCGCAGCAGAATGGCGCGGATATAGGTGACGAAGGCTGCCGGGCCTACCGCGTCCGCAAACGAAACGCCGTGGTAGCTGGGGTTGGGCGCGGCGATGGGGGCGTATCTGCCCGAGGCCTTCCAGTCGAATTTGCCGGAATCCACGATCACGCCGCCCAGCGTAGTGCCGTGGCCGCCGATGAACTTGGTGGCGGAATGCACCACGATATCGGCCCCGTGCTCGATGGGGCGGATGAGGTACGGCGTGCCGAAGGTGTTATCCACCACCACGGGCAGGCCGTGGGCGTGGGCGACGGCGGCAACGGCGTCGATATCGGGGATATCGCTGTTGGGGTTGCCCAGCGTTTCCAGATATACGGCCTTGGTGTTGGGCCGGATGGCCGCTTCCAGCTCCGCCAAATTGTGAGCGTCCACGAAGGTGGTTTCAATACCGTACTGCGGCAGGGTGTGGGCCAGCAGGTTGAAGCTGCCGCCGTAAATGGTTTTCTGGGCTACGATATGCTCGCCCGCCTGCGCCAGCGCCTGAATGGTATAGGTGATGGCAGCCGCGCCGCTGGCAAGCGCCAGCGCGGCCACGCCGCCCTCCAAAGCGGCGATGCGCTCTTCAAACACGCCCTGCGTGGAGTTGGTGAGACGCCCGTAGATGTTGCCCGCGTCCGCCAGCCCGAACCGGGCCGCCGCGTGGGCGCAGTCGTGAAAAACGTATGAGGTGGTGGCGTAGATCGGCACGGCGCGCGCGTCGCTGGCGATATCGGGCTGTTCCTGCCCTACGTGAAGCTGCAGCGTTTCAAATTTGTATTCGGACATCTTAATTTCTCCTTTTCTGTTGATCTCGTTCATTTAACTACCCACCGAGTAGGTTGGTAGCATAATAACACATTCCAAGCGCCTTGTCAATAGAAAAAGAAAAATTTTTTTCGCGTCCGCCCTGCCGGCATGAACGGATTTTATTTATTATATATCATAGCGGAGGAAAATTCAATCTTATTTTTTCAGTTGCAAGTTGCAAGTTGCAAGTTGCAAGCGGCTTTTGATGAGTTGCAAGTTGCAAACGGCAAGCGGCAGCTGCCGAACTCGTGTTGATTTTATTCTCAAGAAACATGCTTTTTCTTATCTCTGCCGCTTTTTTATGCTTGTTTTTTTATATGGGAAGGGCATACCAAATGCAGAACTTCTGCCGTAAACGGCAAAACATCCGCATACTATTATGATTTTCCGAAGATTCCCGTTGACTTTATTCCGTAAAAATTTTACAATGAAGTTAAATCTATTTCTTCGGAGGCACAAAATGGCAGATAAAAAAGTGATCATGATCGCCCACAAGGGTTACAGCGGCAAATACCCCGAAAATACGGCGCTGGCGTTCCGTATGGCGGGAGAGCACGGCTCCGGCGGCGCCGAAACGGACGTGCGCTATACCACGGACGGCGTTTTCGTCACCCACCACGACGACGAGGTGCGCTACGCGGACGGCACGGGGATGCGCATTTCGGAGCACACCTTCGCCGCCCTTTCGGCAAAGCCCCTGAAAAACGACGTCACAAACGACGAGGTGTACCTTACCACCTTCAAAGAGTATCTTGAGATCCTCAAGGCCTATAACATGGTGGCGTTCATCGAGCTCAAGGGCGCTTACCCCAAAGAGAAGGTAAAGGCGGTGTTCGACCTGGCGGCGGAGGTCTACGACCTTTCCAGGTGCATCCTGCAGAGCTTTGATTTCGATAACCTGCTGGAGGCACGCGCCCTCTTCCCCACCCTGCCGCTGATGTGGACCTACGGCAGAAGCGAATCCCACTATGAGCGCTGCTTCGAGCACGGCTTTTCCATCGACGTGGACCAGTACGTGGTCACGCAGGAGATGATCGACGATTTCCACGCCCACGGGCTTGAGGTAGGCGTATGGACCGTGAACGACGAGGATCGCGTGTCGCTGTTCAAGGCCATGGGGGCGGATTATATCGAATCCGATTTTTACTGCTGAGGTGATATGATGAGCAAATTCATGGAAGACTGCGCCGCGTTCATGAAAACGCAGCCCTTTGAACTGATCCGCATCAGCCAGATCCACAACGACGGCGAGATCGAAACGCTGGAATTTCAGCAGACCAACCGCTGCCAGAATATCTATTCGGGCGCGAAGGCCTTCGCCATGACCGCCATCGGCCTGCTTTACGACGAGGGCAGGCTCAAGCCCGAGGATAAGATCTGCGATATCCTCGCCGATTTTATTCCCGAGGGCATGGACGAACGCTGGCGCCTTGCCACCGTGGATATGGCGCTGAAACACCGCCTTGGGCTGCCCGGCGGGTTTCTCGATATCGACTGCGCCCCCGTTTCGCAGTTCGGCGAGGATTTTCTGAAGTATATGCTCACCTATCCGCTGGCCTATACCCCCGGCGACGAGGAGCGCTACGCGGACGGCTCCACCTATATGCTCTCGCGTCTCGTTACCGCCGTTTCGGGCGAAAAGCTCGATGATTTTCTGTGGAAGCGTCTGCTGTGGCCCATGGGCTTTCAGGAGATGGCGTGGAGCCACTGCCCCATGGGCTACCCCATCGGGGCCACGGGCATGTACATCCATTCCGAAGATATGGTAAAGCTGCCCTACCTTTACCTGAAAGGCGGCGTATACCGCGGCCAGCGCCTCTTAAGTGAGGAATGGGTAAAGCTGGTATTGGAGCGCGAATACACCTATGAATGGGACCACACGGGTCGCTGGTTTTTCAAGGGCGGCATGTACGGCCAGAAGCAGATGGGCCTGCCCTACCAGAACCGCGCCGTGGCGTTTCAGGCCTACGGCGGCAATTCGGACGTGGTGGCGCAGTGGATCGCGGAGTATAAGGATTAATTGATAAACCAAGCAATCAGGAAAATAATAATTAAGAATTAGGAATGAGGAATGAGGAATTATGGATGGACTTCGTCCATACCTGATTCTATACAAATGCGGCTGTAAGCCGCCACCGCCATTCCTCATTCCTCATTTCTCATTCCTCATTCCAAAAAAGGACGGAGCACGCCATGACCATCACAGAATACGTGAAAAAGAATATCACCCTGCTGGACGGCGGCATGGGCACCCTGCTGCTGGAAGCGGGGCTGCAGCCCGGCGGAGCGCCCGAGGAGTGGAACCTGAGCCGCCCCGAGGCCGTAACGGCGGTGCACCGCGCCTATTTCGACGCGGGCGCGAACGTGGTGAACGCCAACACCTTCGGCGCGAACCGCCTGAAATTCGACGGCGAAACGCTGGAGGCGACCGTGAAGGCCGCCATGGAAAACGCCCGCAGGGCGGCAGCCGAAAGCGCCGCGCCGCAGGAAAAATACGTGGCGCTCGATATCGGCCCCACGGGGCAGATGCTGGAGCCGTACGGCTCGCTGCCCTTTGAAGCGGCGGTGGAGATCTTCGCCGAAACCGTGCGCCTCGGCGTGAAATACGGGGCCGATCTCATCATGATCGAAACCATGACGGATCTGTACGAGACCAAGGCGGCGCTGCTGGCGGCAAAGGAAAACAGCAAACTGCCCGTGTTCGTTTCCAACGCCTATGCCGAAAACGGGCGGCTGCTCACCGGCGCTCAGCCGAGAACCGCGGTAGCCGTGCTCGAGGGCATGGGCGCGGACGCCGTGGGCGTGAACTGCTCGCTGGGGCCCGAGGCGCTGCTGCCGGTGATTGAGGAATACCTGCAATACGCGAGCGTGCCGGTGCTCTTCAAGCCCAACGCAGGCCTGCCCGCCGTGATTGACGGCAAAACCGTATACGACGTCTCCCCCGCCGAGTTCGCAAGGGCCATGCAAACCGCCGTAAAGGCGGGCGTGCGCGTCGCCGGGGGCTGCTGCGGCACCACGCCGGCATATATCGCCGCCCTGCACGCGGCTGCCGAAGGGCTCGCGCCCAAAGAGATTACGAAAAAACCGTATACCGTGGTTACAGGCTACACCAACGCGGTGGTATTCGGCGACGCGCCGGTGCTCATCGGCGAGCGCATCAACCCCACGGGCAAAAAACGCTTTCAGCAGGCCC
>CAMVBR010000232.1 GCA_947165755.1 uncultured Clostridia bacterium | reverse complement strand
CCGTCGCCCTCACCGCGCTGGCGTATATTCTCAATAAGAAAAAAATCATTATCAAACTGTGACGAGAAGTCAGTAGTCAGTAGTCAGTAGTCAGAAATACGGAAGCCGCCCTTCGGGGCGGCTTAATCTTTATCGCTCGAAGCGATAAACTGAAACTTATGTCAATCCGTCCGCGCCGTTCTGGCCGCTGCTTACAAAGGCGGCGATCGCTTCGGCGGTAAAGGCCATCTGCGCTTCGCGGGAGATCGTGGGAACGCCGTCGCCCTTCTGGGGGCCGTAGGCGCCGAACCCGGCGTGGCAGCCGCCCTCGATCACGGTTTCGGTGAGATCCGGCGGCAGATTGCCCCTGTTTTGTTCGTATTTTTCACGGTTCAATACCCCGTCCTCGCTGCCGTAAAGGCACAGCGCGCGCAAATGCGTTTCCGAAAGATCCGCCGAGGCGTAAGCGCCCAGCAGCACGATCCCGGCAAACGCGTCCGCGTGCTCCGATACGTAGGCAGACGCCATGGCCCCGCCCAGCGAATGGCCGCCGATATACCAGTGTTTCACCTGCGGATACAGGGCGGGCAGGCCTTCGGCGGCGTCCGGATCCAGCACCGCCAGCCGCAGGGGCATTTCGGTGAGCAGGCAAAGGACGCCGCGGGCAGCGCAGGCCTCCATGAGGGGAATATAGGCCTCGGCCTCTACCTTGCCGCCGGGGTAGAAGATGAACCCGGCCTCGGGCGACGGGGGAATGAAGGCGGCAACGCCCTTTTGCGGCGTTTCCCGCGATACGGCTGCGGCGGCAGCGTCCGCTGAAAATACGGCGACGGCTTCTGGGTCCGCCCGGTAATAATCGGCAACGTATGCGGCGGAACCGCCGGTGAGCAGCAGCACGCACGCGAGCGCCGCGGCGAGAATGCGCCGTATTTTCTTCGGCGCGGTCTTTTTGTTCGTTTTCATAAAATCATCTCTATTCTAATGTATGCGGTTCGGCTTGCGGCGCGTGCGCTTCGACCGGGATGCCGCCCTTCAGATTCTCGGGCGCGGGGAACGGCAGGGCGCCGTCGTATTCCGCGGGGTACACGCCCTCTTCGGCCAGCGCCGCCCGCTGCTTGAGCACCTTTATTACGTATTCGTGGTGGGCGTTGTCGTAATCCCAGAAGAAATAAGGGATCATCATCAATATATGCCCCACAAGGTCGAAGGCCAGCGGCACGGCGATGATGCCGAAGCGCACGGAATCGAAAAACAGGATATTCCAGTTCGATTGGAAGCCGTTTCTGAGGATCAGCAGCGGAATGACCAGCCCCACCAGCGCCGCAATAGGCGATACGAACCAGTTGAAGATATTCGAGAAGCCCTCGAGCCGTTCGCCCGAAAGATACATCTGGTAATCGCTGAGGCGCACGTTCATATCGCGCTCGGCGATCTTGGGGATCTCGGTGATGAAATCGCGCACCCAGTAGCTGACGTACATAAGGATGCCGCAAAGGCGGATATCGCCGCCCAGAAACCGCAGCGCCAGAATGCACGCCACGCAGTGGGCCACCTCCACGATCTCCTTGGCGATCTTGAGCTGCTTGAAGGAGAAGCGCTTTATAAACCACGGGGCGAAGAAGGTGGGCACGGTGGAGCGGAACAGCAGCAGCCCGGTGAGAATACTGTATTCCGCGCCCGAAAGCCGCAGGGTATAGAGCAGAATGATGGCGGTGATATCCAGCATGCCGTTGCCCAGCGTATCAAGCAGCTTCGAGAGCATATTGAGCCAGCGGTATTTGTTGCGCATCACCTGAAAAATACCGTACCAGAACGGGATTTGCTGCTTCTTTTCCAGCGGCGGCTGGGGGATGCGCTCTTTGATTTTGCCCGCGAAGAGCATGGTGACCGCCGCGCAGGGCACGAACACCCCGGGTAGCACCCAGCGGTAGAAATTGATATCCTCAAACGCGCCCAGCATGGGCACCAGCGATACGATCACCGCGTTGAGCAGATGGCAGAGCTTGATGGGATAGGTACGCATGAAGATGCGCTCCTCGGAATTGGGGCTGATGTTTTCGGCGCAGGTTTCGAGCTTGTTCGAGAAATCGAACATGGAAAACAGCATGAACAGCAAATAGGCGATCCACAGCCGCTCGTTCACGTCCGCAATGCGGTAGGCGGGCAGCCAGCCCAGCAGAACGATCATGACCGCCTTTTGGATCACGTTGGCGTACAGGCTGAATTTATAGCGTCCGTGCTTCGGCACCAGCGTTTTGCGCCAAAACAGATTGCGCGCGCCGCCCCAGCCGTTCACCAGCAGCTGTACGCCGAACACCTTGAAGAAGGAGCGGGCGTTGATGCCGTTCAGGCCGTTCATAAAGGCGACCAGCCTGCCCGATTGGGGCAGCAGGGCGCTGCCGTCGAACACCAGCAGCAGAATCCCCGCCGCCGCCACGCTGAGATATACGGCGTTGAGCGCCCGGTTGGCGCGTTTGGGCAGCAAGCCGAGATTATCCTGCACGTACCAATCGAGCAGGTTCCACAGGTAAGAGAGCGGCAGCCCGATCAGCGAAATGACCGAAAAGGACAGGTACGGCAGCGAATAGTGGTACATGATGAGGTAGCAGGACGCCGCGAAGCTGATATACCGGAAGGGCGCCTGCGAGGCGTAGTTGGCGGCCACGCCGAAAAAGACGTTGACGTACTCCTTGCCCGTAACGTATTTGCCGCGGGCAG
Source organism: uncultured Clostridia bacterium (assembly GCA_947165755.1). Classification (GTDB taxonomy): domain Bacteria; phylum Bacillota; class Clostridia; order Oscillospirales; family Acutalibacteraceae; genus RUG806. The sequence goes on along the minus strand of CAMVBR010000232.1, from coordinate 1,624 downwards.
TATCGGGCGCGCGCCAATGGGTGACGAACAGATCCTTGAAAACGGCGGCAAGCTTGTTCACGATACGTTCCCCCTTTCGGCGCCGAATACCACCGGCACGTTATGCTCGAACAGGCGGCGGGATTTGGGCACCCAATCCTGCCCCAGCAGCGGGGCTTCGGCTTCGCTTTTTGCCACGTAAACGCTTTTTACGCCCTTGCAGCCGTAAAAGGCGTGGTGGCCGATCTCCGTTACCCCGGCGGGGATGAATACGGAGGTGAATTTAACGCAATAGGAGAAGGCGTCCGGCCCGAGCACGGCAACCGTATCCGTAAGGGGCGCTTCGCGCAGGCTGCCGCACTTGAAAAAGGCCATCTGGCCGATTTCCGTTACGGAGGCGGGGAACGATACCGCATAAAGACCGGGGCATTCGGCAAAGGCCATCTCCCCTACCCGCGTGACGCCCTCGGGAATTTCGTATCGCAGGGCGTCGGCCACGGCGGCGGCTTCGGGGGCGGGAAGCGTATCGGTTTCGGCAACGTCCTCGCCCCGGCGCACCGTTTCCCACACGCCGGTATTCTTTTCCCATACCGCAAGGCGGGCGGCAAAGGCAGCGGCGGCGGTTTCCTCCGCAGGGGCAGGCCAACCGAGAGAAAGCGCGGCGCGGTAGAGGGCGTTCTTGCGCGGGTACAGCACAAGCTCCGTCAGCCGGCCGTTTTCTTTGCGGTAGAGCACCCCGTCCACGGAGGCCAGCGCCGGGTTTTCGGGATCCACCAGCACAGCCGCCAACGCGGCGCAGTCGTAAAAGGCGGTATTGGGCAGCTCGACGGTATGTTTTCCGATGAGAATAAAGGTCGTGACCTCGTTGCCGCACACGGCGAACTGCCGCACCGTGGTAACGGGCTGCCCCGCGAGGGCGCCTGCGTCCTCGCCCGCCGTATCGACAATAAGCACGGCGTCGTCGGGCCCTGCCCGGAAGGCGAAAAGCATCGCCCCGCCCGGAGCCTCGGCGTATTCGAGCCGATCCTGCGAAAGCGACGAAAAGCTCACGGCAATGGCGCCGCCCACAAACACGAGCAGCACCAGAATAAACAAGGCCTTTTTCACGGCGGCCTTGCCGAAAAAGCCCCGCCCGGGGGTATCGCGGATCACGGTATCCGGCGGAGAAGCAAACAGGGGATCGTACAGCAGCGGTTCGGACCGATCCATATCGGACCCCTCCTTTTTTCGTTCGGTTCTGAATACTACTATACAGGAAGAGAAGGGAGAAGTCAATGCCGGGAGGATAATCAAATTTCAGTTTAGCGGGCTCGACGCCCGATAAACTGAAAAGTGAAATATTGCTTCGCAATGTGAAATCTGCCTTCGGCAGGTGAAATACGGCGTTGCCGTGTGAAATGTGCCGCCTGCAGCGGCACGTGAAGGGGCCTGCGGCCGGCATTTTATATAATGGGTAAGGGCGAAGCCCTTCCATCACTCTTCACTCTTCACTCTTATCTCTTCACTTTGGAATTTATCGCATCGAGCGATAAATTCCAATTTTCTTGACTTCCTGATATCCCCGTGCTAAAATCCTGTAAGAAATTTACGAAAAGGATCCGTTTATGAAAAAATCGAAATGGTTCGGCGCGGTGATCCTGTTTGC
>CAMVBR010000231.1 GCA_947165755.1 uncultured Clostridia bacterium | reverse complement strand
CGAAGGTTTTGCGGAAATAGGGCGCGGGCACGAAGGATTCCAGCGTGGAAAACGCAGGCCCGGCGCAGATAAAGCGGGACGGAAATTCCATAACGTATTTCTCCTTATTGTATTTGCAGATATCGCACCCCGGGGGCGAAAACGCTGCCAGCGGGGGCGCAGGCGGCAAGCGCGTAACCGGGCGGCGCGGTATATTCCTTCAGCGCGGCGCCGAAGGAGAGGCCCCCCGCGGCGGGGGCGTCGTTTTCAAACGTAATATAAAAGCTGTTCAGCGGCTGGGTGAGCCCCTTCCCCGAGGCCTTGAGCACGCTCTCCTTGAGCGTCCACAGCCGGAAAAAGAGGGCCTGCCGCTGTTCGGGATCGGGCTCAGAGGCAAGCATGGCGGTCTCGCTCGGGTGAAAGAACCGCTCGGCCACCCGTTCTGTGATCGGGCGCGTAAGCTCGATATCGCAGCCGAGCGCCCCCTGCCCCACCGCGCAAACGGCGTATTGCCCCGCGTGGCTGAGGTTGAACGAAAGGCCGTCGTCTTCAAAATACGGCTTGCCGTTCTCGCCGAAGCGGATGCGCGAGAGATCCTTTTCCGGGAACAGTGAGAGCAGAAGGATCCCCGCCCCGAGAGAGAGGCGCTTTTCGCCGGGCGGCTTTATGCGCTCGGTCTTCTGCCGCCGCCACGTAGGAAGGCGGTCGAAATACGCCTGAAACAGCGCGGGATCGGCGAAGGGAGCGCAATCGAGCGCGTAAAGCCTGATCTCGTCAGCCATCGGCGGTCACCGTGAGGGTACAGCGGGCCGAAAGCCCCTCTTTCGTATAGGCGTACAGGGTCAGTTCGCCGGGCAGCGTGCCCGCCCGCAGATAGACGATGGCGCGGCCCCGATAGGTGCGGCGGTAGCGGGCGGCGTAGGGGGTGAGATCGTCGTGCCGGCCGTTTTCGATGCCGAGGATCTCGCCGTCCCCCAAAAGCTGAAAGTAAACTTCCCTGTCGTCCGCCCCGGCGAGATTGCCGAGATCGTCCGTGAGAGAAACTTCGATCTGCGCTGCGGCCTCGCCGTCGGCGAGCAGCGTGGGCGTATCGGGCTCCAGAATGATATGAACGGCCTCGCCCGGAGTACAAAGGCGGTCGTATGCCCCCGCGGTTTCGGCGGTGAGCGTGCCGGGCGCGTAGGGAAATTCCCACGTGAGCCTGCAGCCGTCGGCTTCGGTACGGATCTTGCGGCCGAGAGAAACGCCGTTCAGCTTCAGCTGAGCCCACGGGCCGTTGGTATAGCAGGCCACCGTTACATGCTTGCCGGGCTCGCCGGTATAAACGAAGGCGTCGCCCCACACGCCACGGGCGGGATCGCCCTGCGCCACGGCGATTTTTATGAAGGGCGCGTCGGTCCAAAGGGCCTTGCGCTGATAATACAGCGGTTTTTCGTAACCGCACAGATCCAGCGCCCCCGCGCCGGAAATGCGGCTGGGCCAGCCCCGGCACTCGCCGAGGAAATCAACGCCGGTCCACAAAAACTGCCCCGCGATGAAATCGCGCTGCGTTACGGCGTACCAGCCGTTGGGATCGTGCCCGTTTTCGCTGCCGAGGATCACCTTATTCGGGAAGCGGGCGTGATCGGCGTCGTAGAAGCCCTCGCGGTAGTTATAGCCCAACACGTCCAGCGTATCGGCAAAGCCGGTGCGGGTGGAGAGCTCGGGGAAGGATAAGGCTGAAAGCGCCGGGCGGGTATCGTCCAGAGAATGCACGGTTTGCACCAGCTCCTTGGAGATCACAGCGAGGCGGGAGGCGTCCGGCTTTTTATCGTCGTATTTGCGTTCGGCGGCAGGCTTGCCGTTATCGTTGTTGCCAAGCGCCTCCTTGAACAGCGGCGTAACGTAGGGATCGTTGGGGTAATCGATCTCGTTGCCGATAGACCAAAGTATGACCGAGGGGTGGTTGCGGTCCCGCATCACCATGGCCGAAAGATCCGCCGTGTGCCACTGTGGGAAATCCATGGCGTAGCCGAAGCGCTTGGGAGGATAGACGTTATGCCCCTGCCACCATTTGTTTTTCGCGCCCTCCCACTCGTCGAAGGCCTCATCCATCACAAGAAAGCCGAGTTCGTCGCACAGATCGAGCAGCGCGGGATCGGGCGGATTGTGGGCGGTGCGGATCGCGTTGCAGCCCATGGCCTTGAGCTTTTGCAGCCGCCTGCGCCACACCGGCGCGGGGACGGCGGCGCCCAGCGCGCCCGCGTCGTGATGCACGCAAACGCCCTTGAGCTTCATGGAAACGCCGTTCAGGAAAAAGCCCTTATCCGGATCGAAAACGGCAGTGCGCACGCCGAAGCGGATACGCTCGGTATCGGCGGCTTCCCCACCCCGCAGCGCCTCGCAAACTAACGTATAGAGATACGGGCTTTCGGGGCTCCACAAGTTTGCCCGCGGCAGCGTGAGCTCGACCTCGCCGGAATCGGCACACACGCTTTGTCCGTCAACCGAAAACCGGGCGCCTTCCGCCAAAGGCGCGGCATACCGGATGCGCAGCACCGCGCCGCCATCCGGCAGAAGGGCTTTGGTGGAAACGAAAATACCGTTTTCTTCAAACGAGACCGGGTCCCCCACCGAAAGGGTAACGCCCCGGTAGATCCCGCTGCCCGTATACCAGCGGGAATCGGCGACCTCGGCGTGATCGACGCGCACGGTGAGCACGTTTTCGCCCGGGCGCACAAACGCGGAAATATCATAGGTAAAGGTGGAATAGCCGTAGGGCCGTTCCCCCAGATAATTGGAGTTGATCCACACCCGGGCGTGGTTATATACGCCGCCGAAGGTCACGGCGACCTTTTTGCCCGCGATATCGCCGGGCAGCTCGAAATGCTTGCGGTAAACGCCCACCCCGCCGGGCAGGTAGCCGGTGCCGCTGGAATGGCTGCGGCTGAAGGGCTGCGAAACCGCCCAATCGTGGGGCAGGGTCACGCGCTGCCAGGCGCGGTCGTCGTAACCCATATAATCCGCGCCCACGGCGTCGCCCATATGAAAGAGCCAGCCGGTATTCAGAGAAATGCGCCGCATAATGCCTCCGTCAGTCGTCAAGGGATGTGTTGAGGATCTGTTCGTGGATAAAATCGCCGGTTTCGTCAAGCGTCAGGATGAAAGTATTTAAGTTCGGCGGCGCGTCGGTGAACAGCGCCGAAGCCGTGCGCATGGAGTAGGAGCCGTAGCCGCTCATTTCAATGTAGCTGAGCAGAACGCCGTCCACCACCACGCCGAAGTTGTTCAGGTGGTCGTGCCCGCAGAACACCGCCGTGGTACCGGCGGCTTTTACCGCGTCGAACAGACCGTTTTCGTAGCCGGTGCAGCAGACGTTTTCACGCTGCGCGCCGAAAACGAAGCCCTCCGTTCCGGGAGCTTCCGCGGAAAACCCGCCCTTGGGCAGGGCGTTCAGCCGCATCTGCAGCAACGGGATATGCAGCACCAGGATGGATTCGTTTTCGCCGTATTTTTCGTTGGCAGCGGCCGCCTTTTCGGTATACCAGGCGATCTGATCCGCCTTCGGGCCGTCGTAGGACGACATATCCTCCGTCCAGTTATATTCGGCCTTCTGCGCGTCGGTCATCTCGTCGAAGGAATCGAGAAAATAGAAGGCCTTGCGCAGCGAGCCGTCCGCGTTTTCAATAAACAGGGCGTAGTTGCAGTCGCCGGTGACGGTATCGAGGCCCCGGCGCATGAGGCAATGGTCGTAGGAAGAAAAGATATTCACCATTTCGGTGCGGGAGATGGAATAGGGGTTATCGCCCTCGTGGTTGCCGATGACGCCCGCCCAGTAAACGCCGAGGCGCTCGAAGATTTCGGCCAGCTGATGCGCGCGTTTGCGATTCATGCCGGAGGTGACGTTATCGCCGCCGAGGATCACAAGATCGGGCTGTTCGCGCTGAATATTCTTTACAAGGTGATCCACGGTGAGGTAGGAAGTTTCGTTTTTGCCGTCCAGGTGCATATCGGTGAACATCAGGATTTTGATTTCGCCGTCGCCTTCCTTGCGGACCGTGACCGCGTCCTCGGCTTCCGTCACGGTGAGGCTGCTGCCCACCGGCTCGATGGACTTGATCTTGTAATTGAGCGGATGGGGCAGAAAACTGTAGGCCACCGCGCCGCCCGCGATCAGCACCGCCAGCACGGCGCAAAGAACGATGATCAGCTTCTTTTTCATAGGGATGCCTCCTGCAATTATAATAAAAATATTTTATCATAGAAAAAAGGGAAATGCAAGAAGCAACGGGCGTTCAGTGGATAAAAGTAGAATTGCAGTTTATAGGGATGTTCGCTGCGCTCACGGGAGGGTGCACCTTCGGTGCGGGAGGATGCGCCTGACGGCGCGGG
>CAMVBR010000230.1 GCA_947165755.1 uncultured Clostridia bacterium | reverse complement strand
CACTGGCTGCTGGCCACTGGAATTTGTAGGGCGTCGAGCCCCACAAACTGCAATTATCCGTTGATCTCATAGAACACCACCGTATTCGGCGCGAGGGTGACTTCCAAATAAAGCTCCCCGTTCACCACCTCCGCCGTGAAGGTTTCGGGCGTGAGGGTGGCTTCATCCCCGTACCCGGCGCACAGCTCCCGGAAGGTCTGCTGCGCCTCCGGATCGGCCCACAGGGGCGTGCCGTCGTCGGGCGACCAGTGGAAAGCATCGTTCGTGATGCCCGCCTTTTCGCGGTCGGCGCACCATTCATCGAACCAATTGCAGTTATCGTCGATACGGTAGGCGGTGACACGCACGGCGCCGTCCGCAAACTGCGGTACGCGGATCCGGATGCCGAGACTGGCATCGGAACGGTAATCAAGGCTGTTTTTGTAGTTGTAGGCCATCACGTGCAGCGTGCCGGTTTCTTCGTTGTAACCGGCGCTCACGTTCACATCCGCCTTGTAGAGCAGGCCTTTTTTGACGGTCTCGGTCGGCACGAACCTTGCGCCCTCAAACCGGGCGGCATGCGCGGCCACGTAATACGCCACGGTGGGCAGACCGTGATTATCGCCCTCGCTGCAGTATTCCCAAGAGGAAAAATAATTCAGCCCGCAATCGAACGCCTGCTTTACCAGACGGGCATCGAACCCCGCCTGATAGGTATAACCCACCGTGCGGGAATTGAGCTCATTGCTGCTGCGCCCCGCCTGCGTACCCACCAGGATACGGCCTTCGTCCACGCCGTAAAACAGGTCGGTGAGCCCCGCCGCCTCGGCGGCTGCCCGCAGCCGGTTGATCATATGGGGCAGCGGCTCCTGGTTTTTGCCGAACTCCCCCGGGGCGATCTCATAGTAGGAAGCAGAAATATAGCACAGCCTTGCGCCGGTTTTGCCGGTGGCATAGTTCGTGCCGTTGGCGCAGTGGCGGATGAAATCGCATTCGTCCCAAAGCCCCTCGCTCACGGCCATGGCGTGGGCGCCCACGCAGACGTCGGGCCCCAGCACGTCGATGAGGGCCTGCGCCGTGTAATCGTAGAGCTTGCAGTAGGCCGCAAGGCTTTCGGCCGGATCGCGGCCCGGGGCATGGAACCAATCGGCGTTTTCAAACTCGGTGAGCACGCCGAAACGCCAGCTTTGCACCTCAGCCAGACCGAAGGCTTCCACAAGCCCCTCGACCACTGCCCTGATATAGGCGTAATACTGCCCGTAATCGTCAGGCGGGTAGACGTTCACGTCAAAGATGCCGTCGGTCTCGTACGCTTCCAGAATATTCCGCGACAGCTTTTCGGGCACGTTGCCGAGCTTGAGCAGCGGCTTGGCGCCGGTTTTGAGGATCCCCCGGCAGGAGGCGATCAGGGCGGAAAAATCGTAGTCGTCGGTAACGTCGGGGTTTAAGGGGTCGGCAAACAGATCGCGCCCCGGGTTGCCGCCGGTGCACTCCATAAGCTGGATATAATCGATAAAAACGTAGGGGTTGTGCGTTTCGTTGATCGTAGGATTCTCGCTGAAGCGCCCGCCGTAACGGTTCAGGTTGCTCTTTACGTTGGGCAGCGGGTCGCCGAGGTCGGAGGCGTCCAGCGAAAAGGCGTAGCGACCGATCAGGTTTTCAATAAAACCGATATGCAGCGCGTTCTGCAGCGGGGTGAAGACGTACAGAACGCCCAAAATCACCGTAAGGACCGCAACGGCGGCAATGCCGACGCCTGTCTTTTTTTTCATAATACTCCCTCGTTTCCTCTGCAGGCGCGTTACACCCGCAATACGTTTTGCAGCACGCCGCCCACGGCGTTGGCCATGGAGAAAAAGCCCAGGTCGTTGGGGTGGCAGTTATCCACGGTGCCCTCGTTGCCGGCCAGGGCCATCAGCTCTTTTCCGGTGAGCAGATACACGTTTTCGTCCCCCGCTGCCGCGGCGGCGTCGTAAGTGGCCTTGATCACCGCGCGGCGCGCCTCCTCTTCGGCGTTCAGCGTATACTTGGGGCGGCTGAGCATAAGGATGGGGAGATCGGGGTGGACCCTACGCACCGTTTCATAAAACGGCGCGTGGGTGGCGGCGAGCAGGGCCGGGGATTCGGCGTTGTGGTCGTAATCGAGCACGAAGGCGCTCATTTCAAGCCCCGCAATATATTCCGCCATGGCCTGCTCCCCCTTGGCGCTGCCCGAAAAGCCGAGGTTCACGTGATCCACGTTCAGGCGGCGCGAGAGGATATTTTCATAGGCAAGCCCGGGGCGCGAGGCGCACCCGCCCTGCGTGATGGAGGAGCCGTAGTATACCACCGGCGGCAGCGCGGCATAGGGCGCGGGCGGCAGGAGCGAAGCGCCGTTTTCCAGCCGGATAAACAGCCCGCGCACATCGGAATACAGGGGGAAATGGATGGTGATCTGCCGCAGCTTTGCATCGGGGAAGCACAGGGCGCTTTCGTAGTTTGAGGCGATCTCCTGCGGCGGCACGAAGGTGCCGCCGTATTCGTTATCGGCATACAGGTCGAACCCCGCAGAGCCGGTGAGGGCGAAGTGGGGCATGCGCGCGATATGGGGCATTTCGGCGCGGATGGAGATCACGGGAGAATCGGTAGAAAAGCGCACCCGGCCGCCGGCGGTATTGGCATGCAGCAAAAAGACGCCCTGATTCACCCGCGCGGCAAGCGCTTCGGGGATGCGGCGGAATTTTCCGTTTTCATAAAAAACGCCGTGGATCTCAAAGGGCGGCTCCAACGCGCTGCGCCAGCCCCCGGTTCCCGCTGCGGCGCCGGATACGGCAAAGTTTTTATCGGCTTCTTCGATACGGTTCATCCGTTCTCCTCCAGCGCGGCGGCGCATTTTTTGAGCAGGCCGGTGATTTCCAGATGCTGCGGGCAGGCGCCCTCGCACTGTTTGCACTCGATGCAATCGGAGGCTCTGCCCTTGCCGTCAATCGCGGCGGCGTAGGCGGCTTTGGCCTCGGCGGTTTGCCCTGCGGAAAGGTGCTTGTTCATGGCGGCGAAGATATCTGGAATCGGAATACTCATGGGGCAGTTTTCGGTGCAGTAGGCGCACGCCGTGCAGGGGATGGCCGTGGCGCGGCCCATGATCTCCTGCGCCTTGCGGATGACGGCCTGCTCTTCTTCGGTGAGGGGCTTGAAATCCTTCATATAAGAGAGGTTATCTGCCATTTGCGCAGTGTTGCTCATGCCCGAAAGCACGACCTCCACGCCCTCTAAGGATGCGGCAAAGCGGATCGCCCACGAGGCCGGCGAGGCGTTGGGATCGCATTCGCACATCAGGGCCTTGACCTCCTCGGGCGGATCGGCCAGCTTGCCGCCCTTGACCGGCTCCATGACGATGATGGGCTTATTGTGTTTTCTTGCCACCTCGTAGCAGGCGCGGGAGGCCACCTTGGGATCTTCCCAATCGAGGTAGTTGATTTGGAGCTGCACGAATTCCGCCTCGGGGTGCTTCGTTAAGATCTCATCGAGCAGCGCAGGCGAATCGTGGAAGGAAAAGCCGAAATGGCGGATCTTCCCCTTGGCCTTTTGCTCCTTCACGAAATCCCACAGGCCGAATTTTTCGTACTTTTCCACGTTGGACTGCATCAGGCAGTGCAGCAGGTAGTAATCGATATAGCCCGCGCCGGTGCGCTTGAGCGTGGTGGTGAGCTGATATTTTGCCGCCCGCGCCGTGGGGGCCACGCCGGCGTTCAGCTTGCTGGCAAGGGTGTAGCTCTCGCGGGGATGCCGCTCCACCAGCGCCTTGCGGGCGGCGTTTTCGGAGCCCAGATACACGTAGGCGGTATCGAAATAGGTAAAGCCCGCGTCCAGAAACGCGTCCACCATCTGTTTGGTTTGCTCCACGTCGATGGTGACGGGCTTTTTCGGCAGCCGCATCAGGCCGAAGCCCAGCTTTTTCGTATTGAAAATATCGTTTGCCATTGATTTGTCCCCTTTCTTTTCTCTTTACTTTACTATAACATATTATTTTTGGAGTTGCAACCGGAAGCTGTTCAAATTTCAGTTTGTAGGGGGGAAGGCACCAGGCACCAGGCACCAGGCACTAGTTTATAAGGAAGGGCTTCGCCCTTAAATTATAAAAGGGGAGACATAGATTCATTGCAGAAAGATGAGATTTGTTGACCTGTAACAGAAATGCTATGTACCCGGCGCCTGATGCCTGGTGTCTGGCGACTGGTGCCTGTGCAGTTTGTGGGGCATCGAGCCCCACAAACTGCAATTCCAACAGTTGCAAAACCGGGAAATCCATGATATAATGAGATTCTTAAAAGCTCTGACGCGTTTCGGCGCGGCAGGCAAATATTCCGGTTCCGGGGAAAGAAGCGGTGAATCCGATGGACAGTTATCAGCTTGGGGACGGCCTGCGCCGGGGGGCGCGGTACGATTCCATTTTCTACGGCGCGTTTGCGGGCAAAAACGCCAC
>CAMVBR010000229.1 GCA_947165755.1 uncultured Clostridia bacterium | reverse complement strand
CTGCAGGCCCAGGTGCATCGCCAGCTTGAAGCGCTCGGAGATCTGATACAGCTCCGTATCGTTTTTCGGCAGGATCTTTTGTTTCTTCGGGGCGAACAGGAAGGTGGTATACGCGTCGCATACCACGTCCGCCGGGCCGAAGGCGATCTGGTTGCCGTGGTCGAGCCACAGCACCTTGTTGCACATTTCGCGCACCTGCTTTACGGAGTGGGATACCAGCACGCCGGTAACGCCGTTGCGAAGGATATCCTTGATGCGGGCGGCGCTTTTCGCCTTGAAGGCCTCGTCGCCCACGCTGAGCACCTCGTCCAGAATGAGGATATCGGGGTTCACGAGGCAGGCGATGGAGAACGCCAGCCGGCTCTTCATGCCCGAAGAGAGCTGATTGAAGTTGTAATCCTGAAAATCCTCAAGCTCGGCAAAGGCGATGATCTCATTATAATGGCTGTCCATAAACGCGCGGGTATAGCCCAGCAGCGCGCCGCGCAGAAACGTGTTTTCACGCACGGTGAGCTCGTTGTCGAAGCCCGAGGAAAGCTCCAGCAGCGCGGCGATCTTGCCCTCGGTGACTACGGTGCCCTTGGTAGGGCGCATGATGCCGGTCACGGCCTTCAGCAGCGTGGATTTGCCCGCGCCGTTGGTGCCTACGATACCGAGCATGTCGCCCTTTTCCACGGTAAAGGTCACGTGCTTGTCGGCCCAGAATTCCTCAACCTTATACGTGCGGGTCAGCTTTCTGATCACGTAGTCCTTCAGGCCGATCTGGTGCAGATCTCCTTTTTTATAACGTATGGATACGTCGTTGCATTGAATGGCAGGCATCGGGTTCCCTCTTTTATACGTAATATAAGAATTCGTTTCTGAATTTTCTGTATACCAGCGTGCCCACGCCCAGCATAATGAGCGCAAAGCCGAGGCACAGGGCGTGTATGACCCACGAGGGCGTCATGCCGTCGATCATCACAAGCCGGAAATACTTGATGTAGGCGTAAAGCGGGTTCAGGTAAAACAGGTCCTGGAACCGCTCCGGAACGATGGTCACAGGGTAGAATATGGCGGACAGGTAGTTGAGCAGCAGCAAAAAGATGCTGTAAAGATACTCCACGTCCTTGAAGAATACGAAAAGCGAGGCCAGCGTCAGGCCCACGCCGAGGTTGAACAGGCTTTGGGTGATGATGGGGAAAAACAGCAGCAGCACCCGGGGTGTGAAATGGATGCCGTCGCAAATGCAAAACACGATATACACCGCGAAGGTGAGTACGAAATTGATGAGCGACTGCACCGATTTGGAATACAGAAACAGCGTTTTCGGCATGTTGATCTTGGTGAAAATGCCCGCGTTTCCCATCAGCGCCTTCATGCAGCCCTTGGTGGATTCGGAATAGTAGTTCATCACCAGCGTACCGCTGAAAATATAGATGATGAAGTGCGGCTGGTCGCGGCCGAACAGGTGCACGAATACCATCATGAGCACCAGCACGTTCAGCAGCGGCGAAAGCACGCTCCAGATCATACCCAGTACGGTCCTCTTATATTTTTTCTTAAAGTCCCGTTTTACGAGCTCTTCAAACAGAAAACGGTAGCTTTTCAGTTTTTCTATCATAATTTCAGCCTTCATTTAATTTTTTGCTAAGCTATTTTAGCATAAGTAATAAGAAAAAGCAACGGTATTTTTCCCGCCGCCGCGGGAAAGGGTATATTTTATTTAATTTTACCGAAAATACGGTTAAGTATACTCTTGGAGGACGCAACTATGACGGAAGTTTTGCGGGCGGCGCTGAAGGCCCGCCGTCGGTTGAAAAAACGATACGCGGAGGCGGCGCGCGCGCCGTCCGCCGCCGGGGACGCCGCCGAGCTGTGCGAGCACGCCGAACGGCTGAACAGCGCGCTGCTATACACGGTTTCGTTTTTGAAAAAACACAGACGGGGCGATCTTTCGGCGTTATGGCGGCGGTGCGGGGCGTTTCTGCAATCGTCGCCCTCGCCGGACGAAGCCGCCGCCGCGGCCTTTTTCGGGGAACCGGGGCTCTCGCTTGCCGAGGCCGCCGCCTTGGGCGCGCTGCTGCCCGGGGCCGCCGTTTGCATGGGCGCCGCGGGGTATGGCTCCGGCGCGCTCGGGCAGGCGGTGAAGGCGCTGTTCCGGCTGCGGGAATTCGATTTCGAGGCGCTGCTGCCCCGGGTGTGCCCCGCCGAGCGGATCTTGCGCGGCGACCCTGCCTACCGGCTGAGCGACGCCGATACCCGCGCCCGCGTGCGCAGGCTCGTTTCCCTGAGTGCCGAGGAAAACGGCGAAAACGAAACCGCCCTTGCCGACCGCCTCGTGCGGGAAAAGGGCGGGGTATTCGCCGCCGTGCCGCAAACGCCGAAGCCCGGGGGCGGGATCTGTTTCCTTTGCGTGGAAGCCTTGCTGCCGTTGGCGTGTTCCTTTGCGGCGGCGTGCGCCGTGCGCGGCTTTCTCGAGGGGGTATGGCGGCAGTGGCCGGGCATAGCGCTGCTCACGGCGCTTATGTATCTTCCGCTGCTTTTCGCCCTGCGGCCCCTGCTGCAGGCGGCGGTGGAAACGGCGGTAAAGCCCTTTGCGCTGCCCTCGCTGGACCCCGAAAACCCCGAGGTCGCCCTGCCGCCGGTGCTCATCGCCGTGGCCTCTCTCCTGCCGAAGGCGAGCGAGGCCCCCGCCTTCGCGGCGCACCTGAAACGGCTCTACGCCGGGCGGGGCAGAAGTGACGCCGCCGTGCTGGCGCTGCTGGACCCGAAAAACGCCGAGGTGCCCGAAGCGCCTGCGGACGCGGCGGATATTGCCGCCATGCGGCGCGAGATCGAGCGGCTGAACGCCGAAGCGGGCGGGGGCTTTTTGCTGGCGGTGCGCGGGCGGGTGTTTTCCCCTACCGAGAACGAATATACCGGCTTCGAGCGCAAGCGCGGGGCCGTGGAGGCGCTGGTGCGCCGCATCAAAGAGGGGGCCGAGGGCTTCGAGCTGCTTTGCGGCGACGTGGCCTTTCTGGATAAAACGAAATATATCTTGGCGCTGGACGCCGATACCGAGCTGCCCTTCGCCTCGCTGGAGGCGCTGGTTTGCGCCGCCTGCCACCCGGCCAACCGGGCGGTGTGGGACCCGGATCGGCGGCGGGTGGTTTCCGGCTACGGCTGCTTTGCCCCGCGCGCCGAGGTCTCCTTCGCTTCCGCCGCCGCCTCCCGCTTTGCCCGCCTGATGACGCAGGGCGGCGTTTCCGCTTATGCGCCGAGGGTCTCGTCCCGCTATATGGATCTGTTCGGCGTATCCGTGTTCTGCGGCAAGGGGCTCATAGACGTCGATATGTATTACGCCGCCTGCTGCGGGGCCTTCCCGCAGGGGAAGATCCTGAGCCACGATATCCTCGAGGGCAGCCTGCTTCGCACCGCCTTCGTTTCCACGGTGACGCTCACCGAGGGCTTTCCCGCGTCGCCCGCCTCTTATTATAAGCGGCAGAGCCGCTGGGTGCGGGGCGACGTGCAGAACCTCGCCTTTGTGTTCCGCCCGCTGAACGGCGGGCGGCGGCTGCCGGGTCTTGCGAGATATCAGCTTATCGATAACGCGCTGCGGGCGCTGCAGCCGGCGGCCTGCCTTTTTCTGCTGCTTGCGTCCGTGCTGTTCCCGTTCGGGGCGGCGCTGCCCATGTTCCTGCTCTCCCTTTTCGGCGCGGCTGCGGGGCCGCTGCTCGGCGCGCTTCGGGTGCTGCTGGCCGAGGGGCCCTTCGGCTTTTCGCGGGTGCGCTTCTTCACCGGCCTTTCCGCAGGGGCGAAGGCGCTGGCGCGGGTGCTGCTGCGCGTGGCCTTTCTGCCCTACGAGGCCGCCGTGGATCTGGACGCGGCGGTGCGGGCCGGATGGCGGGTGGCAGTATCGGGCAAGCGGACGCTGGAATGGACCACGGCGGCGGACGCGGAAAAACGGGGTAAACAGGCCGTGCTGTACCCGGTGATCTGGCCGTTTTTGTGCGCCTTGGCGCTCTCCTTCGGCTATCCGTTCCATATTTTACCGGCGGCGCTGTTCCTGCTGTGCGCCCCCTTCGCCGTTTCGGATGGCCGGAGAGCGAAGCGCCCGAAGCCGCGCCTTACGGATGGGGAGGCGGATTCCCTGCGGCAGTACGCCGCGGCCACGTGGGGATATTTCGAGACCTGCGCCGGGGCGGCGGACCATTTTCTGCCGCCGGATAACGTGCAGGAAACGCCCGTGTACCGGGTGGCCCACCGCACCTCGCCCACCAATATCGGGCTGTATCTGCTGTGCGTCCTCGCGGCAGCGGATCTGGCGCTCATTTCCCCCGAGGCGCTTTCGGACCGCCTTCGCCGCGCCATGGAAACGCTGCGCGCCCTGCCCCGGTACCGGGGGCTGCTATATAACTGGTACGATACCGAAACGCTGGAGCCTCTGCCGCCCGCGTTCGTTTCCAGCGTGGACTGCGGCAACTA
>CAMVBR010000228.1 GCA_947165755.1 uncultured Clostridia bacterium | reverse complement strand
AGCCGGGGCGCGGGCCCCGGCTCAAATCAGTTGTATGGAGTTAGAATTCATTCAATGCATTCAAAGCTTCTTACTTCATCAAGGTTTGTCACGAACGTCGCTGTGTATTTGCCGTCGTCTCCGATGCCGAAGTCCCAGCCGGTGATATCGAGCCGCGTCCTGTCCCCGTTTTCGGAGACGGCGTAAACGGCGGGGGCCTGTCTCGCTGAAAGCCCTGTCAGCTTGACGGCGGTGTTGTTCGCTCCGCCGGTAAGTGTGAACGCGGCTTCGCCTTTATCAAGGACGACGGTCGGCACGTAAGCGTCGGTGACGACCGTTCCCTTTGTCGCGACGGCAGTCAGCGGTTCAATCGCGCTGTCGAGCCGTACCTTCTCCGCGTGGGAGACGTCCGGGTCCATATTGTCGCCAAACGGGAGCAGGATCAGGTCGATCACGATCCTGTCGCCCTTATGGAAGGTGACTCTGTCGTAATCCGCGGTGAGTCTGCCGATGTTCAGCGCGCCGTCGAAGATGTTCCTGAAGAGCAGCGGGAGCTCTTTGGTATTGCCGCCGGAGATCAGGGAGGCGCTGCGGACGATCAGCGCGAAATTGCAGCCGAAGATCGGCGCTTCCTGCGCCGCAACGCTCTCCGGCGTCGTTTCAAGGTAGCCCATCATCGGGTTTTTGCCCTCCAGCTTATAATAAACCTCACTGCCGGGCGCGCCCGCGTCCGTGATCACCGTTTTCTCACCCTCGCCGGTGTAAAAGGCGCTTTTATAGAGCACAACGCCGCGGCTGTTGAAATAGAACAGATCAAAATCTTGCCGGAAATTCTTATAGGTCGTTCTCTTGGTGAACTCGACGTCGAGGGTCATATAGGTCCTGTTCTCATCGGTCTGGGGCATTTCCAAGTGGCGCAGACTGTATTTGAAGCAGCCGAGATCGTCGGTATAATAATTCGTCACGTCCGCGTAGGTCGGGCCCGTCGAGCTGACCTTCGATCCGCTGTAGGTGTTGAAAAATTCTCCCCGGTCGTTCCTGTGCGCCATAAATTTGAGTATGCCGGTGGAATTGTGCTGCGGCTCATGCCCCCAGAAGGGCGCGCTCATCGTGCGGAAATCCGGCAGCAGCATACCGTCCTTCACGTCCGACATGTACTGCATAGAGATGCAGTTCGTCTCTGTCACGCCGGTGGAGAGGTGATAATAGGGCGTATGATACTCGATGGAGGAGATCTGCTTGAGCGGGAAATCCCCCCAGTTCTGATACAGATGCACGGCGGTAAAGCTCTCTTCGGCTCCGGCCTTCGCCATCACCGGGAAGATCATATCCGAATACTGCCGATCCGGCGCGGAATATACCCACTCGCCGCCGTCGCCCTGGAAATTCTTGCTGACCTGCGTATCCATGGCAAGCTGTCTGCCGTCGGCGTCCAGCACAACGCCGCATTCCAATCCGCCCGAGACGAGGCAGGCGGCGTCAACGAATATCGCGCGGTCGTCCCCGCCGTTTTTGACGGTGAACGGCGCGCTGAACCGAAGGGAAGGATCGGCGAACGCCTCGTTGAAGCCTGTGCCGTTCATGGTGATCTCATACAGACCGCGCAGAGGATTATACCCCACAAAAGCAGCGCCGGAAGCGTTCTCGGCGACCGTTACCGCAAGCGGATGCGTTTCCTCATACGCCGCTTTTTTCACGCCCTCGAAGGAATGCGTTTCGTCCGTATACAGGCGCATGCCGAAGGTGACTTCGTTGAGGTCGAAGCCGCCCTCCTCTTTATAGTCGTTGAGCCCTGCGCCGGGGGTGTAGTTCGCGTAAACGTAAAGCGTGTAATACGTAGCCGATTTTTTCAGCTCGAGCTTTGAGACCGTATCCCCGGCGGGGATCAGCGCGAAGACGCCGACGCCTCTGATATCGAACGCGATATACGACGCGTTTTCAAACGTCTCCGACCCGCAGACATCTTTTTCCTCTCCGTTCACGGCGACCTTCACGGCGGCGACCTTCGCCGCGGGCAGTTTGATCTCCGTTCCGAAGGAGGAGAGCTCTTGCGTCGGCTTATCCGAGAGCAGCCGGAACTGAAGGTACATCCTGTCGGCGTAGGCGTGCAGTTTTTTATCCACGTAAAAACCGTCTGCGGTCAGATTGCGTATATTATTCTCATAATAGTATATACCGAACCGCGTCGTGTTGGATCTTACGTTGCCGTCCGAGCCCTCAAAGAACCGTTTTTTCTCCGAATCGGTCGTGAAAAAGGTTCGGAAGGTATCCTCCGCGTAGGCCTTGCCGTTCACGGAGGTAAGCCAGGCGGTCTTTTGCTTGCCCTTGAGCATATGCATGAACCTGACCTGATCGTTCGCTACCACGTAGGCGTTCCTTTCGCTGTCCCCGTAAACGGCGTTGACGCGGTTCGCAGCGGCGGCGGCGAGTCGCTCCGTCGGATCCGCCTCTTCGTATGCGTAATGCGCCTCGGGCTGATGGATCTGATTGATATTGGCAAACAGCCCGATATTCGGAAAGATCATATTCAGGAGAGACAGAAAAAAGGCGAGGATCTTTAAAAGAACTGCATGCATGCTTTTGCCTTCCTTTCAAAAGTATGATATGGTCATATCATACCAAATACGGCAGTGAAAATCAATACGCATCAAAAAATCCCGCGGAATGCCGGAAGGTCAAATGTTTTACTTGATTCGTTGCTGTAAAAACGAAGTCCCACCCGAAAAGGCATGCGCCTTCGCCGGTGGGACGTTTTTTGTTTAATAGGAAACTTCTCCGTTTCCTATTAAACAAAAAGATTTTTAACGCCCGCCGATTTTGCCCTGCGGGCAACGGCGATGGCGGAATCGAAAGCGGAATTTCTGCGCCGCATGGCGCTGCGGCGCAGCCGCTTTCTTGTGTCAATGATTCTTTCCGAGTCTTTTTGCCGTGTCGATCAACACTTGCAGGTCTTCCGCATCCAGGTTTTTCGCCAAAGAATACAGCTCGTTTACAAGCTGAGGGTCGTGGATTTCCGGCGAGAAGAACTCTTGCAGCGTAACGCCGAGATACTCACAAATGTAGAACAGCTCCGGCACCGAGGGAAACGCTTTCCCGGAGGAAATGCCTTGAATATATCCCTTGCTGTGTCCCAAATCCAAGCTCATTTTATATTCAGACACGCCTTTCTTAAGGCGCAGCTCGGAGATCCTTGTTCTGATAAAACTGCTGTCCATTACGGGTTCTCAACCTCGCAGTGATCAATGGCAAAATCCAATAAAGTGTTGATCAAATCATTTCTGGAGCGATTGGTTTGTTGTGCGAGCCGATCCAGTTTTTCAACCAGATCATCTTTTATACGGATCGAGAACACCTTGTATCCATCCTCGCCTTTAACGCCTTTTTTCGTAATGATGAGTTTATCTTGCATCGATTTCACCTCATCATTATTTTCTCTTGTTTTATAGTAAAAATATATGTTATATTATATAACACAACATATAATATACTATAAACACAGGAGTCATTTATGATTTGTACTTTTTTCGGACACCGCGATGCGCCGGATACCGTCAGACCTCTCCTTCGGGAGGTTTTGCTTGATCTGATTGAGCATCATGGAATAAAACAGTTTTATGTTGGGAATCAGGGAAACTTTGACGCAATGGCGCTGCGGTTGGTGAAGGAATTTGAAAAACCGTATTCCATTACATATGACGTTGTTTTGGCTTACTTACCGAGAAAGACGGATCCGTTTTTTGAGACGTATTACACTGTCTTACCGGAGGGGATCGAAAGCGTTCCGCGGCGTTTTGCGATAGATTACCGTAACAAATGGATGGTCGAACACAGTGATATTGTGATCACCTATGTGGAACGGCCTTTCGGCGGCGCGACAAAATTCAAGGCGCTTGCAGAAAAGAAGGAAAAAAAGATTGTGGAGTTGTCTGGAGCATAGCTCTATATAGCTGTAAGGTTACAATAAAAATAAACGCAGCGGCCTATATTCAATACGCTGATATCACTTGCAGATAACAGAGCTGATTTCAGCAAATATCCTATTGATGAAATTGTTGAAAATAACGGCAGAATTTGTTATACTTGTATCATTAAAGTGAATAACCGAAATAAAGCGATACAAACGATTCAGTCAACAGGAGGTTCCCCATGTCGAAAAAGGCGATTCTATCATTGTTCCTGGCCGTTATCATGATGTTTTCGGCTGTTATGCCTGCTTTCGCGGCAACGCAAAGCAAAGGCGTCCAAACGGTGACGGAAGCGGCAGCTTCTGCCGATGATGAAAGTATCGGCGACCGTATCGTTGCTTCCATCCGTGACTTTTTCGCGCGGATCAAGGCGCTGTTTGTTCGGATCTTTCCCTGCCTGAAGGATTCATCGGTAAAAATGTATCCGACCGAGGACGTACGCGAAACATACGGTGAAGCCGTGGGCGGGATCAGAAATTACGCAGATTACGGCTTTGACGAGGTGGAAGCGGCTCCGCTTGCCAACGTAT
>CAMVBR010000227.1 GCA_947165755.1 uncultured Clostridia bacterium | reverse complement strand
GCTGGTCACTGGCCACTGGTCACTGGTCACTTGCTCAGCGACAAACTGAAATTTGAAAGCTTATTTTTCCCCGACGCCCGTCAGCTCCCGCACTACCTCGCTTGCGATGATCAGCCCTGCGGTGGGGGGCACGAAGGCGGTGGAGCCGGGCACGCTGCGGCGGCCGGTGGGGTTATCGGGCGTTTCGTCCGCGCGGGGGGTAAGGGGCGTTTCGGTGGAATACAGCACCTTCAGCTTCTTTATGCCCCGCTTGCGGCATTCGTACCGCATCACCCGGGCCAGCGGGCACACGGAGGTTTTATAGATATCTGTAACGGTCAGCTTTGTGGGGTCCAGCTTGTTGCCGGTGCCCATGCTGCATAGGATCGGCACGCCCGCCGCTTGCGCCCGCTCGGCAAGGCAGAGCTTGCCCGCCACGGTATCGATGGCGTCCACCACGTAGTCATACTGCGTAAAATCGAAGGCGTCCGCCGTTTCGGGCAAAAGGAAGGTATCGTAGGTGCGCACTACGCAGTCGGGGTTGATATCCAGCACCCGGGCCTTCGCGGCGTCTGTTTTTTTTTGCCCCACGGTGGAGTGCAGCGCGATGATCTGGCGGTTGATGTTGGTAACGCTTACCGTGTCGTTATCGATCAGGTCCAGCGCGCCTACGCCGCTGCGGGCAAGGGCTTCCACCACGTAGCCGCCCACGCCGCCGAGGCCGAATACCGCCACCCGGGCGTTTTTCAGCCGCTCCATCGCCGCCGCGCCCAGAATCAGCCGCGTTCTTGTGAAAATATCTGCCATATACATCCCTCGTTTCTCAATATTATCTTATCAGTCCGAAGAAAGGTTTGCAAGAGGAAATTGCAGTTTGTCGGGGTGTTTGCCGTCACAATGGTAGGGCGGCATTTCATGCCGCGGTAATTACAAAAGGACGGAAAAATGTGCTTTACCGTAGCTGCTTTCCTCCTTTTGTAATTTTATAATCGCGCCGCAGGCGCAATCCTTATTAAGAAAGGTTCAAAACGGTTTTATTGCATTACTTCAGCTCCACAATAAGGATTTGTGATTATAAAATTTTTTGCCTGAGAAAACAAACATCTTTTCCAAAGCGCAAACCGCAGGCAAAAAATTACCGCGGCATAAAATGCCGCCCTACCGTGTGGAGCCGAACCTCTCCCCGACAAACTGAAATTTACTTGCTTTTTTCACCGCGCGCTTATATAATTGAAATGTAAACTATGCGCCGAAAGAAGGTGTCTTATGCCTGCGATTGAACCCGTTGCCATTATCCGCACGCCGTTTTCGGGAAAGTTCGGCGTGCCGCGCCAGAGCGGCCTTGTGGCCACCGAGGGCAAAATCGTTTTTGAACCCGCCTTCCGCGCGGCGGAGGCGGTGCGGGGCATCGAGGGTTTTTCGCATCTGTGGCTGATATGGGGCTTTTCACAGGCCAAACGGCAGGGCAACCCCCTCACCGTGCGCCCGCCGCGGCTCGGAGGCAACGAGCGCGTGGGCGTGTTCGCCAGCCGATCGCCCTTTCGCCCCAACGGGCTGGGGCTCTCGTGCGTAAAGCTCCTGCGTGTGGACTATGCCGACCCTCTCGGCCCTGTGCTGTACGTTGCGGGTGCGGATATGACCGACGGCACCCCCATTTACGACGTAAAGCCCTATTTGCCCTTCGCCGATTCTGTGCCGGACGCGGTGGGCGGCTTTGCGGACGCGGTGGCGGGGCAGCGCCTGCGGGTGGAATATAAAACCGATACCGCCCTGCTGCCCGAAGAAACGCTGCGGCAGCTCACCGAGGTGCTGGCGGGCGACCCCAGACCACGGTATCAGGACGACCCCGCCCGGGTGTACGCCTTTGAATTCGGCGGGTATCACGTGGAATTTACCTGCGAAAACGGCGTTTGCGCCGTAACGCGGATCGCGCAGATTTGAAACGCGCGGCTTTTCGGCGGAATATTGCAATTTTGTTCGGAACCTGATATAATCTCACCGAGGTGAATCACATGACAAACGAAGAAAGAATCAAAGCGTTATTTGCGCGGCTGGATGAGATCGAGGCCTACGCCCGCTGCATCGGCAAGGTCAATTTCGATATGGAGTGCTGCGCCCCCGAGGACGGCATCGCCCAGGCGGGGGACGATATGGCCGTGCTCGGCCGCCGCATTTTCGAGCTCACGCACGACGATACGTTCGTCAAGCTGCTCACTGAGCTGCATGAAAACGGCGAGGGGCTCACGGACCTGCAGCGCAAGGCCGTGGAATACCTGTGGGAGGAATACGAGCGTGAAAAGAACTTTACGCCCGCATTCGCTTACGAATTCGATCTGGCTCGCAACCGCGCCTACGGCGACTGGCTGAAGGCCAAAAAGGCGCAGGATTTCTCTTTGTATAAAGAGGCGTTCACGGCGATCATTGAGAAGACCCGCGAGGCTGTGGCGCTCCGCGACCGGCAGGGCCCCACCGTATACGATACGCTGCTTAACGACTACGAAAAGGGCGGCAGTATCGCCCAGCTCGACGGCTTTTTTGCCGCGCTCAAGGCCCGCATCCTGCCGCTCGTAAAGCGCATCGCCGAGGAGGGCAAGCCCATCCGCGAGGATTTCATGAGCCGCCCGGTAGCCATCCCGCAGCAGGAGGCCTTCTCCCGCTGGCTGCTGAAGCTCGAGGGCCTGCGCGAGAGCCGTTTGGTGCTGATGACCACCGAGCACCCCTTTACGGACCACTACGGCCCCACGGACGTGCGCGTGACCACCCATTACTATGAGAACCGCTTCGTATCCAACATTTTCTCCACGCTGCACGAGGGCGGCCACGCCCTGTTTATGCAGAACGAGCCTATGCCGTATTACGAGAACCACGTGGCGGACCACATGACCAGCGCCATGCACGAGACCATTTCCCGTTTTTACGAAAATATCATCGGCCGCAGCGAGGCCTTCATTTCCTTTATTATGCCCAAGCTGCGCGAAACCACCGGCGACCTGTTCAGCGACGTTACCGAAACCGAGCTCTACGAGGCGGTGAACGTGGCGCGCCCGGGCTTCATCCGCATGGAGGCGGACGAGCTGACCTACTGCATCCACATCATGATCCGCTACGAGCTGGAAAAGGCCTACATGAACGGCGAGATCACCGTGGACGAGGTGCCCGCCCTTTGGAACGCGAAGTATAAGGAATACCTCGGCCTCGACGTGCCCAACGATGAGCTCGGCTGCCTGCAGGACGTGCATTGGACGGGTATGTTCGGCTACTTCCCCTCCTACGCGCTGGGCAACGCCTACGGCGCGCAGATCCTCCGTACCATGCAGAAGGATCTGGACGTGTTCGGCTGCGTGGCAAAGGGCGATCTGCTGCCCATCCGCGATTGGCTTACGGCGCACGTGTTCACACCGGCCTCGCTCTCTACACCCGATGAATGGATCCGTAAGATCACCGGCGAGGGGCTGAACGTCAACTATTACCTCGATTACCTCGAGGAAAAGTTCAAAAAGATCTATGATCTGAGATAAGAAGCATGATGGAGTATACGCCAACCGATCAGAATGAAACCGGGGCTGTGGACGACGCTTCCAGCCCGACGGAAAGCGACGGGCCCGCAGAGCTGCCTGTTGATATCGAGGAAGACGACGGCGGCGTCGCCGAAAGTGAAACGAAGGACCTCGGCGACGGGGAAGACGCCTGCGCGGCGCCCGCTGATCTGCCCGAGGACGAACCCTCCGGCGACGGCCACGACCTTCCCGAGGAGGGGAACGTGCGCGTTGTGGAAGACAACGGCTATACCTTTGAGATCGACGAGGATACCGATACCGTCACTGCGCGGGGGACCATACGCAGGGATCCCGCGTCGAGAAAGGGCATGGAGAAGATAACCCCCGACGGGTACGACAGCAGCGTCGATGATAAGGGGCACCTGATCGCCGCGCTGATAGGGGGCAGCCCGATGGAGTACAACGCTTCCGCGCAGAACCGCACCTTGAACCGCTCCGGCTACAAAATAGCTGAAAATCAGGAAGTCCGCCTCACGGACGAGGGATATCGCGTCGATACCGAAAAAACGAAGTACGTATCTCATAAGGGCGCCAAGCCGGACGCCTATATGGTGAACGATACCATAACCGCGCCCGACGGCAGCGAAAAGCACGTATATTTATCTTTTCAGAACGCAAGCCCCGCCGAGCAGGCGGAATGGGAGCGGATCGCGGACGAAACGACGCCGCAAACGATCGCGGAGCTGTCCGATCCCCTGCCGGAGAACATGACCCGGGAACAGTATGAAGCGTATCTTGACGAGGTGGGAGACGATTCGTTCAAGGTAAAGGACGAATACAGGTTTTAGCGGGCCTTGCCGCCTTTACCGCGCGGCATATCGCCCGCAGCAATATCGTTATACGTTCATGTGAATAAAAGGAAAAGCCTGCCGCGCAAACCACGGCAGGCTTTTTCGCAATATCCGGAACGGTCGGTTTATATGATATCGTTAATCGATCTTCGGCATCCAGTGCTCCACGCAGAATACGTCGGTGATCATGTAAGAG
>CAMVBR010000226.1 GCA_947165755.1 uncultured Clostridia bacterium | reverse complement strand
GGTCGTGCCCGGCGTGCAGATAATATCGTACCAGGGATCTACCCAAGCGCTGGTCAGGATGATGTCGTGACCTTCCGTTGTGTCCTCTGCCCCCGCCGTGAACGTCAGTCCGCTGAACACGGACAGCGTCATAAGCAGCGAGAGAAGGATTGCGATGGATCTTTTTGCTGTTTTGTTCATGATTTGATCTCCTCCTGTTTTGTTGTTTATTATTGTATCATATCTTTTTTCATTTGTCACGCACCGAGATGGCTTTTTTTCAAAAAAAACGATTCGTTTTTTCTCGGAATCGGGCAGGGCGGGATTTCTCAGCCCTCTCGCGCCACCGTAAGCGCCGTTCGGCATATTCATCTCCGATGAGGGCATGATTTTTTTATCAATCAAGGACCGTAAGATATCAATGATGCCGCCGCCTTTGGCGGCTGATGATGAATCTCCGCTTGCGCTGCGAAAGGATGTTGCTCGTTTCACTTGTAATGATGCGGAGATAGGACTCGAACCTTGCCTCCACCCCCGTAAGCCCCATGCATTTTTTGCACCCAATTTGGCACCCTGTTTGGCACCCTGTTTGGCACCCTCGCTGGATTGTCGTCAACGAATCCCAATTGACGAAACGAATTTTATGGAAATAACGAGCACAAATTGCTGATTCTGTTCGATATTATGTCGATTACGCATTGAATTTCGTTTTACGCGTCCTCCCGTAATGTCTCCTAAGAGTCCTGCCGGGTTCGATTCCCGCTGGGGGTGCCATAGCAAAGCACCGAAAGACTTACGTGGTAAGCGTTCCGGTGCTTTTTTTGCTGCATATCGCAGTATTGTTGTCGTTTTCGCGCACGTGAGACGATAAGTCCTACGCTTTGCTTACCTTCATCAGATTCGTCGTGCCGGATACGCCCAGCGGTACGCCCGCGGTGATAACGACGGTGTCGTCTTTTTTTACAAGCCCGGTCTCCAGCGCGGCGGCTACGGCGGCGTCGAACAGCTCGTCCGTGCTGGTCTTTTCGCCGATCAGGCGGGGGATCACGCCCCATGACAGATTCATCTGCCGCCTGACGGTTTCCGAGAGCGTGCAGCAGACGATCGGGCAGGCGGGCCGGTATTTGGACAGCAGTCGGCTCGTGGTCCCTTTGAGAGTGACCGTGATGATCGCGGCGGCGTCGAGATCGTGCGCGGTGGTCACGGTAGCGTGGGCGATGGCTTCGGCCACCGTGTTTTCGGTATCCGCGCGGCGGATCAGGAACTGCGTCTTATAGTCGATGGCGTTCTCGGTGGTCTCGGCGATCAGCGCCATGGTCTTCACGGCGTCCACCGGGTATTTTCCCGCGGCGGTCTCGCCGGAGAGCATGATCGCGCTGGTCCCGTCATAAATGGCGTTGGCGACGTCGGTGATTTCGGCGCGGGTCGGGCGCGGGTTCTGGATCATGCTTTCCAACATCTGCGTCGCAGTGATGACCTGCTTGCCCGCGAGATATCCCTTTTTGATGATCTGCTTCTGGATAGCGGGGATGTCTTCGAACGGGATTTCCACGCCGAGGTCGCCCCGCGCGACCATGATGCCGTCCGCGGCTTCAATGATCTCGTCGATGTTTTCAACGCCGTCTTTGTTCTCGATCTTGGCAATGATACGCACGTCGTTCCAGCCAAGAGAGCGGGTGAATTTGCGCATATAATTGACGTCGGCGGCGGAGCGCACGAAGGATGCGGCGATAAAGTCGAAGCCCTGCTTCGCGCCGAATTCCAGATCGTTCATGTCCGCCTCGCTCAGGAACGGCATGGAAAGCGTCACGCCGGGGACGTTGATGCCCTTGTGATTCTTTACCTCGCCGCCGTGGAGCACCTCGCACATAATCTCGTCGCCGCGCACTTCGCGGCAGATCATTTCGATGACGCCGTCGTTGATGAGCACCCGGTTCCCGGGGCGCACGTCGTTGGGCAGGTTTTTGAAAGTGATGCTGCCCACCTCTTTCGTGCAGGGCACGTCGCGAGTCGTCAGGGTAAAGGTGTCGCCCGCCTCCAGCATCTCGCTGCCGTTTACGAAGTTGCCGAGCCGGATCTCGGGACCCTTGGTATCCAGCATCGTGGCAATTGGCAGCCCCAGTTCGCCGCTCACACGGCGGACCTGCTCCAGCCGGGCCTGATGGTCCTCATAAGTCCCGTGGGAAAAATTGAAACGCGCCACGTTCATGCCGGCTTCCATCAGCCCGCGCATCACGTCGTCGGAATCGGTCGCGGGACCGATGGTACAAACGATCTTTGTTTTTCGCATCGTAAGGAAATTCTCCTTTATTTCTATTTCTTCTCCAGTATATACCCCGCGCCGTCGAAACGCAAGAAAAAGATTGCGGGTTTTGCTTTTCCGCGCGGGTTTCGGCGTCAGAAGAGCAAAAACGGCATTCTCTCTCCCGGAGGCTTTTTTTGCTATCGCCTTCCATATGATAAAACCACAATCGATAAAAGACATTGTGAATTCGGAATATTATTCACAAATCGTATATTGCATTCAAAAAATAAAGATGATACAATATTTCAATAATGAGAAAAGGAGGGTCGCTGATGTTCGGGAAACTGCTGCTGATCCTATCCTTCTTTTTTGCTTCCCTGCAATACGGCTTCGTGTCTACCGTGGAGATCGACGCGGCCCAACGGCTGTCGCCCGTCAGCTCCCGTGCTTCCGGGTATCTGTACGGGCTGGCGGAAGAAGGCGTGCCCTCCGACCTGATGGCGGAAAGCCTCGATATCTCCTCCGTCTCTCAGAAGGTGACGGACGGACTGC
Organism: uncultured Clostridia bacterium; assembly: GCA_947165755.1. Lineage (GTDB taxonomy): Bacteria > Bacillota > Clostridia > Oscillospirales > Acutalibacteraceae > RUG806. The sequence goes on along the minus strand of CAMVBR010000226.1, from coordinate 1,752 downwards.
AGCATCCTACCGGCGATATCGACCACGTGGCCCCCGCGCTGGGCGGCGCCGATTATCTGGTGACGTACCTGCAGGACTGCTTTTCCACGTGGTATTATGAAAATGACCGCATCATGGAGGAGCGCCGCGCCGGGACGTGGGACTGGCAGGCGTTTCTGGAGAACGAATATTTCCCGCAGGTGAGAGCGTCGCTGGAAAAGCTCTCCGCCGCGCCCTACGCCGACCGGGTGGTCTGCTGCCTGTATAACGAGTGCGACAACGGTTCGTGGTTCGGCGAGACCCGCGTCAACGAGGACGGCGGCGTGTGGGGCGAGTTCAACGAGGCCGGCCGTGACGCGTTTTTTGAAGCGTGGCGTCAGACCTACGCGCTGACGCGGGAGGCCGCGCCGGGGCTGATGATCGGCGGGCCGGGCTATTGCGACTACCGGGCGGATAAGGAGCGGGATTTCCTGACCTTCTGCCGGGACAACGCCTGCCTGCCGGACGTGATGATCTGGCATGAGCTGAGCGACCTTTCCTCCTATGAATGGGAGGACCACGTGACGGAATACCGCGCCATGGAGCAGGAGCTGGGCGTGGACCCGCTGCCGGTGATCGTGACCGAATACGGCACCATGCAGGAGTGCGGCAACCCCGCGAAGATGCTGCCCTACGTGTGCGCTGTCGAGCGCAGCGGCGTCTACGGGAATATCGCTTTCTGGCGGCTGGCGGACAATCTCAACGACAACGCCGCCGACGACAACATGCCCAATTCCTGCTGGTGGCTTTACCGCCTGTACGCCGATATGGAAGGCGATCTGCTGGGACAACAGAAAAAAGATCTGTTACACGGCGATTTCGAGAAGGCCGTGAAAGCGGGCAGAGACATGAAGTTCAGGGACTTTTCCTGCATAGCTTCGCTGAACGATACGGGCGACCGGCTGACCGTTCTCTGCGGGAACTGCGACCGCACCGGCCAGATCGTTCTGAAGCATCTGGATGAGACCGCGCTCGGGAAAACCGTCCGTGTCACCGTGGAGGAGATCCCGTTCAAGGGGTTGTCCGGCGCGGTGACGAAGCCGACGGTGCTGCGGGATGACAACGCCCGCGTGACAGGCGGGCGGCTGACCGTAAAGATAAAGGATATGACGGAGGGCAGCGTCTATCACGTGACGCTTTCCCCCGTGACGGACCGGCACGCGCCGACAGACGAACGTCCCGTCCGGTACGAGGCGGAACACGGCGTCCTGCTGGGCGGCGCGTACACCTATGACAGCGCCTACGCGACGACCGGGGAGATCGCCGGTATGGTGGGCGGCATGGAACGCCCGGGCGACGGCGTCCTGCTGACCGTCAACGCGCCGCGCTCCGGCGAATATGCGCTGGATATCGTCTACGGGAAACACAATGACGGCGACGGCCCCGCCGGACGGATCAGCGTCATGGCGCTGCTCTCCGTCAACGGCGAACTGCGGGAGCTGACGCTGCCCAATACCATCAAAAGCGAATACACCGATTGCCTGACCCAGACCGTGACGCTGAAAAAGGGAAAGAACGAGCTGCGGTTCGAACACGGCGAAGGCACCTTCGTTCTGGACAGCGTTCTCGTAACGCGGCGCAGGCAGCCTGCGGCAGATGAAGCGGCGGCAAGTCACGGCGGCGATACGCTGGCGCTGCTGCCGGACGCGGACCGCTCGACGGCGCAGACCGCGGCTTATCTAGATCGGAGAGCACACGTCTGAACTCCAGTCACACGCTCGAATCTCGTATGCC
>CAMVBR010000225.1 GCA_947165755.1 uncultured Clostridia bacterium | reverse complement strand
CATTATTTTAATGGTAAAATACCTAACTGTTGATGTCTTTTCGTTCAATAAGGGAAATATTGTATAAATATTTCCCTTAATGATATATAATAACAAATAAAGGAGGTGCGATAGCTTGCCAACATTTAACCAGCTCGTTCACAATTCGAGAAAGTCCCTTGAGAAAAAGTCCAAGGCGCCTGCGCTCGGCAGAGGTTTCAACTCCAAGAAGAACATTGCCACCAGCCACAATTCCCCCCAGAAGAGAGGCGTGTGCACCGTAGTTAAAACCGATACCCCGAAAAAGCCGAATTCCGCGCTTCGGAAGCTCGCCAGAGTTCGTCTCACCAACGGAATCGAAGTATCCGCTTACATTCCCGGCGTGGGCCACAACCTGCAGGAGCACTCTGTGGTACTCATCCGCGGCGGTCGTGTAAAGGACCTTCCCGGTGTGCGTTACCACATCATCAGAGGCACACTTGACGCCCAGGGCGTAAACGGCAGAATGCAGGCCCGTTCCAAGTACGGCGCCAAGAAGCCCAAAGCCAAGAAAAAGTAATTCGTAAAGAATTGCGCCATTCGAACAGACAAAATCTTCTTGCAGGTTGAATTTATTCACCAATGTGAGTTTTTATATATAAAACCTCTCATTGGCGCAACGGGAATTTGTCACTCGAGTACCTATGATATCATTAATATGAAGGAGGGAAGCGAAGTGCCAAGAAGAGGCAATATCGCAAAACGTGACGTTTTGCCTGATCCGCTTTACAACTCAAAACTCGTAACACGTCTGATCAATTCCGTTATGTACGACGGCAAAAAAGGTGTTGCGCAGAAGATCGTGTATGATGCTTTCGAGATCATCCGCACGAAAACCGGCAAAGAACCCCTTGAGGTCTTTGAAGCCGCTATGGAGAACGTGATGCCTTTGCTTGAGGTAAAGGCGCGCAGAGTCGGCGGCTCCACCTATCAGGTGCCGATCGAGGTCCGCCCCGACAGACGGCAGACGCTCGGCTTGAGATGGATCACTCTCTATGCGAGAAACCGCTCTGAGAGAACCATGAAAGAAAGACTCGCCAACGAGATCATGGACGCCGTGAACCAGACCGGTTCCGCGTACAAAAAGCGCGAGGATACGCACAAGATGGCCGAAGCCAACAAGGCGTTTTCTCATTTCCGTTGGTAATCTCCGTATCGTTTTATACGGCAGCCTATTTTTTTGGAGGAAATTATGCCCAGAAAGGTATCACTTGAGTTAACAAGAAATATCGGAATCATGGCTCATATCGATGCCGGGAAAACCACCACGACCGAACGTATTCTGTTTTACACCGGAATCAACCATAAGCTCGGCGAAACCCACGACGGCGACGCCACGATGGACTGGATGGCACAGGAGCAGGAGAGAGGTATCACCATCACTTCCGCCGCCACCACCTGCTTTTGGAAGAATCACCGGATCAACATTATCGACACTCCCGGGCATGTGGATTTCACGGTCGAAGTTGAGCGCTCTCTTCGTGTGCTCGACGGCTCCGTTACGGTCCTTTGTGCCAAGGGCGGCGTAGAACCGCAGTCTGAGACCGTATGGCGTCAGGCGGATAAATATCACGTTCCGAGAATGGTATACATCAATAAGATGGATATCATGGGCGCGGATTTTTATCACGTTGTCGATATGATGAAGGATCGGCTGAAATGCAACGCCGTTCCGATTCAGCTCCCGATCGGTGCGGAGGCGGATTTCCGGGGTATTATTGACCTCGTTGAAATGAACGCTACCATATACGATGATAAAGAGGGCCTGAAAACGGAAATCATCCCCATCCCCGACGATATGCGCGAGCTTGCGGAGAAATACCGCGCCGAGCTCATCGAGCACGTCGCCGAGCAGGATGACGCCCTCATGGAAAAGTATTTTGAAGGCGAAGAGCTTACCATTGACGAGATCAAAGACTGCATCCGCAAGTCCACGATCGCCAACGAAATGGTTCCCGTTTGCTGCGGTACTTCCTACCGTAACAAGGGCGTTCAGCTGCTGCTTGACGCCATCGTCGATTACATGCCCTCTCCGCTGGATATCGGCGCCGTTCACGGCATCGATCCCAAAACCGGCGAAGAGATCACGCGTGAAGTAAGCGACGACGCGCCGTTTTCCGCTCTCGCGTTCAAAATCGCAGCCGACCCGTTCGTAGGCAAGCTGTGCTTTACCCGTGTGTATTCCGGTATCGCGCAGTCCGGTACTACCGTGTATAACTCCACGAAGGGGAAACACGAACGCCTCGGCCGCATCCTTCAGATGCACGCGAACCACCGCGCAGACCTTGAGCAGTGCTACTGCGGTGATATTTGCGCCGTTGTAGGTGTGAAGAACACCACCACCGGCGATACGCTGTGCTCTGAAAAACAACCGATCATTTTGGAACAGATGGAATTCCCCGAGCCCGTGATCCGCGTTGCCATCGAACCCAAGACCCGTGCCGGTCAGGAGAAGATGGGCGTTGCGCTCATGAAGCTTTCCGAAGAAGATCCCACGTTCAAATACTATACCGACGAAGAGACCGGTCAAACGATCATCGCCGGTATGGGTGAGCTGCACCTTGAGATCATCGTAGACAGAATGCTTCGTGAATACAACGTGGAAGCGAACGTCGGCGCGCCGCAGGTCGCATACCGCGAGACGATCACAAAGCTTGCGGAAACCGACACAAAGTATGCCCGTCAGTCCGGCGGTCACGGTCAGTACGGTCACGTCAAAATGCGTATTGAGCCGAACCCCGAGAAGGGTTTCGAGTTCGTCAACGAGATCGTTGGCGGCGCGATCCCCAAGGAGTATATCCCCGCCGTAGAGGCAGGCGTCAAGGGCGCCATGCAGACCGGCGTGCTTGCCGGGTTTGCTGTTGTGGACGTAAAGTGCACGCTGTACGACGGCTCTTATCACGAGGTCGACTCCTCTGAGCTTGCGTTCAAGCTGGCCGGCTCCATGGCGTTCAAAGACGCAATGGCTAAGGCTGCGCCCGTGCTCATGGAACCCATCATGAAAATTGCGGTTACCGTACCCGATGAATATCTGGGCACCGTGATCGGCGATATCACTGCCCGCCGCGGTACCATCCGTGATCAGGAGAACCGCAACGGCGCCACGCAGGTAGACGCCGACGTGCCGCTTGCTTCCATGTTCGGCTACGCTACCGATCTTCGCTCGAAAACGCAGGGCAGAGGTCAGTATGTGATGGAACCCAGCCATTACGCGCCGGTTCCGAAGAATATCGCGGACGCTATTTGCAAAAAATAAATATTATTTATTTAATTTTATTGTTAAATAGCTTGCATTATAGAAAAACATTTGTTATAATAAACGAGATTTAATTATCCACCAAGGAGGTCAATATTTCTCATGGCAAAAGCTAAATTCGAAAGAACGAAACCCCATGTAAACATCGGCACCATCGGTCACGTTGACCATGGTAAGACCACGCTTACCGCTGCGATCACCAAGTGCCTCGCTATGAAGGGCGGCGCTGCTTTCATCGATTATGCCAACATCGATAAAGCTCCAGAAGAGAGAGCCCGCGGTATCACGATCAACACCGCGCACGTTGAGTATGAAACCGAAAAGCGTCACTATGCTCACGTTGACTGCCCCGGCCATGCTGACTATATCAAAAACATGATCACCGGTGCTGCGCAGATGGACGGTGCTATCATCGTTATCGCCGCTACCGACGGCCCCATGGCTCAGACCAAAGAGCACCTTCTGCTTGCCCGTCAGGTAGGCGTGCCCGCCATCGTGGTATTCATGAACAAGACCGACCAGGTCGACGACGACGAGCTGCTTGAGCTGGTTGAAATGGAAATCCGTGAGACCCTTGCCGAGTATGAGTTCGATGAGAACTGCCCGATCATCAAGGGTTCCGCTCTGAAGGCTCTTGAATACAACGGCAACGATATCAACGCCCCCGAGATCCAGTGCATCTGGGAGCTCATGGACGCCGTTGACAATTATATTCCCACGCCCGACCGTAAGGCCGACCTGCCCTTCCTTATGCCCGTGGAAGACGTGTTCACGATCACCGGTCGTGGTACCGTTGCTACCGGCAGAGTGGAGCGCGGCCAGCTGAAGACCGGCGAAGAGGTTGAGATCGTTGGTCTTACCGATGAAAAGAGAAAGGTCGTTGTGACCGGTATCGAAATGTTCAGAAAGATCCTCGACTATGCCGAGGCCGGCGACAACATCGGCTGCCTGCTTCGCGGCGTTCAGAGAACCGAGATCGAAAGAGGCCAGGTGCTCTCCAAGCCCGGCTCCATTCATCCTCACACCAAGTTCAAGGGTCAGGTTTACGTCCTTACCAAAGATGAAGGCGGCCGTCATACTCCGTTCTTCAACAACTATCGTCCGCAGTTCTATTTCAGAACCACCGACGTTACCGGCGTTATCACCCTTCCCGAAGGCACCGAGATGTGCATGCCCGGCGATAACGTAGACATGGACGTTGAGCTGATCACCCCCATCGCTATCGAAAAGGGTCTTCGTTTCGCTATCCGTGAAGGCG
>CAMVBR010000224.1 GCA_947165755.1 uncultured Clostridia bacterium | reverse complement strand
TTGATGCCGAACAGGGCAAGGAACTGGGCGAAGAACTTTTTGATCATTTCAAAAATGCTCTTTACCTGCTCGAAAATGCCGCCCACCTTATCCACTGTCTCGTTGGCGATCACGCCCATAACGAACACGGTGTAGTCGCTCTGTACGCTGGGAATGGTGTAGTAGCCGTCGGCGTCGGGCTTAGCGGGTTCAAGGTCGGCAAGAATGGTGGAGGTGTCCATGTTGGTCCAGCCGTAGCCGGAAACGATGTAAACCTCAATGGGGGATTTGCTGTAAGCGTCGTCCAGATCCACACGGAAGGAGAAGGGCTTGCCGTATTTGATGTAAACGGTGGTATCGGTGGAGCCCACTTCGCCCTCACGGCCGTAAACGGCTACGCCCTCTTTGTTGGGCAGGTCGATCTTATAGGTGTTGAGGAAGTCGTTATCGTTGGTCCACTGGCTGTAGCTGATGTCGCCCGCGGTGGTGAGCAGCGTGTGATGGTTGCCCTGGGTGTAGGGGATCTCCACGCCCTTGAGGCGGACCTTCATCAAAGCATCGTCGAACTTATCGCGGTCGGACACCGGCTCCACGATGTGGGCAACGATGTACAGGGTCTGGTTCAGCGGAACGTAAACTTCCTGCGCGGCGTAATCGCAGTCTACCTTGGTGTAGCTCAGAGTGCCGGTCTCAAGATCGTCGTAGGCGCTGCCGGAATAGGAGCTGGCGTAGCTCACCTCGAGCTTGCCGAGCAGACCGGCGGTTTCAAGGGAGGGGAAGGTGATCTTCGCCACAGCCTCGCCGTAGGTGGTGATCTTATCGGCGTTGGTGAGGTTGCCGTCCACCTTCAGGGAGCCCTGCTGGTGCACGATGCAGCCGCCCAGCAGCGTCAGGGTGGCGTTGGGTTCCACGTAAAGCGTGGCGCCGTTGGATACCTGCAGCGTTTTATCCGCCGGGATCGTAATGGTGGAACCGCTTTCAATCACATAATCGTGGCCGGAACGCAGGGCGTAATCGATCTCGGGAAGCTGATCCTGCGTCAGGACTTCGGCCGTTCCCTCGGCAAACGCAAAGAAGGGCACGAACGCAAAGATCATGCAAAGCGCAAGAAAAACGGAAAGAGTTTTTTTCATGAATTTTTGCCTCCTTACAAGCAAAGTACTTTTTTACAATTAACAGTATAATAGAGAAATACCCAAAAGTCAACGGGCACTTGTGGCTTTTTTGTGAATTTTATTTTAATTGTGCATAGAAAATGTTTCTAAAATGTTTGTGCACGTTGCACAAATTTAAGATTAATTTAAGCAATGGTTATATGGCGAATTGCTGTACGGGACAGGCAGGTGCCGTCCTCCTCGCCGCCGCAGCAGTAGGAGAGCAGCAGTTCCTTTTCGTTTAAGAACAGCATGGCCGGGTAGCAGAAGCCGTGATCTGTTGCGTCCTCCAATACGGCGTAGGGCGAAAAGTCCAGCCCGTTTTCGCTCACGGCCAGCACGAGGGGGTTGCGCCCGGCGTGGATCCAGCGGGTCTCCCCGTCCAGCCGCCCGTTATAATTCGGTATGGGATTCCACACGGCGAAATACACGCCGGAATACGGGTTTTGCCGGATCAGCATGGGGGAATCGGGCGAGGTGAAGCGCGACGGCGCGGGCCGCGTCCAGCTTTTGCCGCCGTCGGCGGAAAAGCTCTCGTACTGAAAGGCCCGGTCGGTGCGGAAATAGCCGTAAATGCGCCCGTCGGGCAGCACAACGGCGCCCGGCTCCTGCAGGCCGGTGCCCGAATAGCCGGGCGCGGGCATACGCAGCACGCGGGAAACCTGCCGCCAGTTTTTGCCGTCCGGGTCGCCCTTGAAAAAGCAGCAGCTCCCGAAGTAGACGCCGCTGCGGCTGCCGTCTTCCCGCGTTGTGATTTTATGGCGGGCAACGGGCAGCAGCAGGCTGCCGTCGGGCAGCATGCACACGCGGCAGTTGTTCACCACGTAGTAGATATCCTTTTTCTGCGGCACGATCCGCTCCGCCGGGGCAAAGGTGAGGGCGTCCTCGTCGGTGCAGCGCTTTAAGTACATCTCGCTCTGCGGCCCCTGCTTGCACAGGTAAAACAGGCACAGCGTGCCGCCCCGGAGCCTGCAAAGGGAAACGGACATGATGTTTTTGGTCCCGTGGTCCTTCGCTTGCGCCAGATAAAAGGGCACGGGCGCAAAGTGTCTGCCGCCGTCGGCGGAGAGCAGCGCCGCCACGTTGCAGGGGGCGTCGTCGTGCCCGCTGCCGCCCACGTAGCGGGAGTAGGCAAACAGGATGCTGCCGTTTCTGAGCACGGCGAAATCGCCCTCGCTGTTGCGGGGGTTATCCTCGCCCCGGGGCAGCATGGCCACGATCTCCGTTGAAAGAATCTCAGGTTGCCGCATGATTTCCTCCCATCCCGAGCAGCCGCCCGGCGTTTCGATATAAAATGGATGCTTTTTCCTCTTTGGTAAGCGGCAGCCGCATAAAGTCCGCCAGCGCGGCGGTCTGGTCCGCCCAGGGGCTGTCGGTGCCGAAGAGCACGCGGTCCGCGCCGAAGACCCGCACGATGTGCAGAAAACCCGTTTCGTCCAGCAGCGGCAGGTCTTCTTCCTTGTAATATCCCGTTACCGAGGGCTGGATGCGGCCTAACGAGAAGGCCGTATCGATATACGTATTCTCAAAAGCCGCCAGCGCCTCGGCGTCTTCCCACTGCTTCCAGCCGCCCATGTGGGCCAGCACGAGGGGCACCGGCCCCACCTGCCGCAGCGCGCGCATGATCTTGCCGCAGTCGGCCTGCGTCTGCCCCGGAAAGCCCACGTCCAGCCCCGCGTGCATCACCACAAACAGGCCGTTTTCTCCGGCGGCCTCCAGCAGGCGCAGAAAGCGGATATCGTCGATATCCGTGCGCTGGTAAACGGGGTGGATCTTGATCCCCTTCAGTCCCAACCCGGCGGCGGCCTTCATTTCGGCGGCCATATCGGGCGTATCCGGGTGCATGCCGCCGAGATAAATCAGCCCGTTTTTGCCGCTGCGCGAAGCGGAATAGGCGTTGATGCGCCCGGCCTTTACGGGGTTGGTGACCACGGGCAGCACAACGCTCAGGCCGATACCCGCGGTCTTCATGGAGGCGATAAGCCCGGCCTCGCTCCCGTCCGAAAAGGCGGTCAGGCGACTCTCTGCGCGCATGCGCGCCACCGTCGCCGCGGCGATTTTATCGGGGAATACGTGGGTGTGGAAGTCGATGATCATAGGGGGCCCTCTTTGGTGTAAATTTCGGTTTGTCGCGCCGGAGGCGCGACAGCGATATGGATCCTGCGGATCCGCGATATACTTTTGCATACTCGCCGAAGGCGAGATATGCAAAAGTGCGATATACCTTCGGCGCGATATGTGCCTGCGGCACGTGATAAATGCAGGATCCATATCATATCGCATTCTGCAAAGCGGAATATATCGCAATTTGCGAAGCAAATTATATCGCGTTGCGCAGCAACATATCGCCAAGTGAAAGAGCTCGACAAACTGCAATTCCGTTTTTCTTATTCTATTCCTCCCACCCGAAAAAATCAAGTAAATCTTGACAAATCAAATAGCTTGTGCTAACATGAAAACGATAACACAGGAGCGGCCGCGGGGAAATCCCGGTGCGAATCCGGAGCAACCGCCATTGCCGTATCAGGGGAAGCCCTCAAGTCGGAATGCCCGCCTTCGTTCCTTGCGTGATCGCCCTTCGGGCAAACGGACTTTCTGTCCCGGGGAGGGTGCGGCCATTCGTCGGCGCGGGCAACCGTGCTTTGTTTGGTATATCTGCACCGTCCGGTTCGGTCGGTGCCTCTTTTTTTGCTTATGAAAAAAATCGTTTCTATCCTTATCCTTCTGCTTTTGCTGCCGCTGCCTGTATTTCCGGCGAACGCCGCCGGTACGGCCACGGTGAGCGTTGAGCTTTCCGCCGTCGGCTGTGGGTACCTCGTGGCCCCCACGCAGGTGGAAACGGACGGCAGCCTGCGGGCCAGCGAGGCCGTGCTGCGCGTGCTGGCCGACCACGGCTACACCGCCTTTTACGGCGGCATCCCCGAGAGCGCCTTTTACCTCGCCTACGTGGCGGACGGCACGAAAACCGGCAGCTTCAACGGCTACCGCTGTGCCGCCGCCGAGTACCCGGTGGAAAATCCCCGGGCGCTCGGCATCCGCACCCGTATTCCCGAAAAGGTGAGCGCCTACCTCGAAAAAAACGCGGATTACTTCGACCCTGCCGATTATGAAACGAGCTTTTCCGGGTATATCGGGGAGTTCGTTTACACCAACGGCTCGGGCTGGATGTATTCCCTGAACGGGGCGTTTACGCAGCGGGATCTTTCTTCGGTCCGGCTGGCCCCCGGCGATACGCTGCGCCTGATCTATTCCCTGTGGTACGGCGCGGACGTTGGCGGCGCGGAGCCGACCCTGCAGGCGGCCTTCAACGCGGCGCTGGCGGAGGCGGATACGACCGCCGAGCCCACCACCGTTGAGCCCACCACGGCGGAGCCAACGACAGCGGAACCCACTACGGCGGATTTCCTGACTGTTGATACCGGCTACATGTTCAA
>CAMVBR010000223.1 GCA_947165755.1 uncultured Clostridia bacterium | reverse complement strand
GTGCCTTGCGTCGATGGCTTCAAGTATTGTCATGGTTTATATCTCCTTTTTTATATTCTGCGGGAATGAAACGCTTTTTTCTGCCAGAATCGCTTCCACCTTTTCCTTATTCATATACAGCGTACACCCGCCGATATGGTCGTCGAGCAGAAGGCCTTGGGTTTGCAGGGCTTTGAACAGGGGAGAGGCGAGCGCCGCGCGCAGAGAGGTATCTTTTACGTTGATATCGGAATAGGGCGAAAACGGGCAGGGCTCCGCGCCGCCGTGGGAATTGATGTGGAAGAAGCCTCTGCCGGCGGCCACGCAGCCGCCGGAGCTTTTTTCATCCCCGGGGAAAGAGATGAACACCATCTTCTTGTTTTCTTTGCGCAGCCGCTTCGTTTCCCGCAGCATGCGCGCCTGCGCCGCTTCACCGGGAGCGAGGTGCTTCGATTCCTCGGTGACGGGCACGTATTCCACGTAGATCACCGCTTTGCAGCCGAGAGTCTCCAGCCCGCGCAGAAACGCATCCGTATACACCTCGTTCAGGTTTTCCGTGGTCACGGTCACCGATACGCCGAAGGCGATGCCACGGGCGGCAAGGGCCTTCATGGCGTCGTTCACCTTCTGATATACGCCCGCGCCGCGGCGGCTGTCGGTTTCGGCGGCGTCCCCCTCAAGGCTGATGATCGGGATCAGGTTGCGGTGCGCATCCAGCAGCTGTACGAATATCTCCTGCATATAGGTGCCGTTGGTGAAAATGGGGAAGAGAATATCCGGGTGCGCCGCGGCGGCCTTGATCACGTCGTACCGCAGCAGCGGTTCGCCGCCGGCCAGCAGAATAAAGCTGATGCCGAGGTCTTCGGCTTCGGTAAAGATCTTGTCCCACTCCTCCGCTGTGAGCTGCTTCACGGGCGCGGTATCGCTGCAGGCGCCGCCCGCGCGGGAATAGCACCCGGCGCAGTGCAGGTTGCAGGCGCTGGTGATGCTGGCGATCAGAAACGGCGGAATGTGCTCGCCGCCGCGTTCGCTCCTGCGGCGCTTTGCCGTCGCTTTTATGGCCGCTTTGGCAAAGCCGGTGAAATAGGCGCGCTGGGCGGGGCTGGCCTTGGTGGCGCGCGCCGCGTCCCTGATCACGCGCGCAACGCCCTTCGTCATATAGCTTTGAATATTGAATGCCATGGTTTACCTCTGAATGAACAAGCTAAATTTAATAGGGCTAAATCAATATGATTTTAGCAGACGCTAACCGCTTTGTCAACCTTTTTGATAATTTTTGTAAATGCTATTGCAAGCGGCAGGGTTTTGTGTTACAGTTTTTTCAGTAACCGACGGAGGTGTAATTATGAAAGAAATCAAAGTAGGCATCGCGGGCGGCCGCGGCCTTTCCACCATGCTGGGGTTCCGGAGCATCGAGGGCGTGCGCGTCACTGCCATGTGCGACCTGAACGAGGACCGTCTCAACGAGGCCGCCGATAAATTCGGCGTAGAAAAGCGCTACCGCGTGTTTGACGATATGCTGGAAAGCGATATCGACGCGGTTGTGATCGCCACCCCCATGCAGTGCCACGTGCCGCAGGCCATCGCCGCGCTGGAGGCGGGCAAGCATGTGATGAGCGAGGTCACGGCGGGGGTATCCATGGATGAGCTCTTCTGGCTGTGCGAGTGTGTGGAAAAATACAACAAGGTGTATTTCTACGCCGAAAACTATATCTATTCGCCGCAGGTGCAGCTTGTAAAGCGGCTGGTGGAAGAGGGCTTTTTCGGCGACACCTATTACGCCGAGGGCATGTATATGCACAATATCTCGAACCTTCTGGTATACCCGGACGGCAAGACCTCGTGGCGTACCTATTGGCAGGACGGCGTGCGCGGCAATTTCTACCCCACCCACAGCATCGGCCCGGTGATGCAGTGGTTCCCGGGGGACCGCATCACCGAAATCACCACCTTTTCGCCCGGCGTGCGCCATCCCTACGGCGTAAAGCAGGATTCCGGCACCACCACCATGTGCCGCACCGCAAAGGGCAATCTGCTGAATATCCGCACCGACTGCACCTCGCCCCACCCGCATAACATGGATTATTATCACCTGCAGGGCACGCTGGGGGCCTACCGCTCCAAGACCCACGCGAGCGACTATCACCGTGTTTCCTTCATCGGTGAGGATAGCCCCTCCCACGCCATGCAGTGGAAGCCGCTGGAGGACTATAACGAATATCTGCCCGAACGCTACAAAAACGCCTCAAAAGAGGCCCTCGGCGCGGGGCACGGCGGCGGCGACTTCTTTATTGTGAAGGACTTTGTGGACGCGGTGCGCGGCGAAGCCAAGCCCGCCATCGCCGCTTACACCGCCTGCGAATGGACGGCGGTGGGGCTGCTCTCGGGCCTTTCCGTCACCAACCACGAAAAGCATATCGAGGTGCCGCATTTCCGCCCCAATATGCCGCTGGAGGAGAAAAAGACGCCGCTGGACTAATATTCTTCAAAAAAACGTCCCCGCTCCTGTTCGGAACGGGGATTTTTGTTATGCCCTGGGGTCTTCGTCATTCGCGGGCAGGTTATTGTTGCCGAACGCGAACCCGCGGCGGAGCGCCAGCAGCTGCGTGAGCAGCGCCATCAGGCGCTTGATGATCAGCTCGAACATGATTTCGCTTCCTTTCGTTTATGCGGCGGTGCGCAATATGAATTTTTTGATTTTTACAAGGAACGTGCCGGGGTCGGCCTGCGGAAATTCCAGCTTGCTCCAGCCCAGCTTCGCGGCGATGAGGCCGGGAATGCTCTTATTATCCACGGCCTTGCCCTGGGGCACGAGATCGCTGCAGCCGAAAACGAGCAGCGGCACGTTCGCGCCGGTGTGCGAGCCGGAGTGGAAGCGGTATTCGCCGCCGTCCATATACAGGTCGCCGGTCTCGTGGTCGGCGGTGACCACCACAAGGGTGTGGCCGTCCGCGCGGGCAAACTCCACGGCGGCCTTGATGGCGTTATCAAAGCCCTTTACGGCAAGGCCCACGCGGGTACGCTTTTCGGGGTAATCCACGCCGTTATCGGTTTGGTGGCTGTTTTTATCGATGTGCGCGCCCTCCACCATCAGGAAAAAGCCCTTGTCGTTATCGGCGTTCAATAGGGCGATGGCCTTCACGGTCATCTCCTCCAGCGTGGGCAGGCCGCTCTCCGCAGAGAGCGAAGGGCGCCAGAAGCTGCCGCTGAACTGCCCGAAGCTGCGGCTGCCGGGCGCGAGGGCTTCCATTTCCGCTTTTGTGGAAACAAAGGCGCGCCCCGCGGCTTCCACGGCCTCTTGATTCGTGGAGGCGACCGCGCCGCCCCAGATGAGGTCCACGCCGCAAGCGAGCTGCTGCTCGGTGATCTCGGCCTCCATGCCGCGCGCCTTTACGTGGGCGGAGTAGCCTGCGGGCGTGGCTCCGGCGGTGGTATCGGTGGTCACGATGCCGGTCTTCATGCCGTGGGCGATCGCGTTTTCGGTGATGCTGCGCGGGCGGAGGAAGATGCCTGCGGGGTCGATGGAGTAGGTGCCCACGCAGCCGTTGGTGTTGCGTACCCCGCACGAAAGGGCGGTGGCCCCGGCGGCGCTGTCGGTCACTCTGTCGGAAAGCGAGCGGGTTTTCGATTGCCCGCGGTTATCGGCGTTATCTTCCATAAACAGGGTGTGCCCCTCCTGCCGGGCCAGCTTCAGGTGGTTTTCGCCCATGCCGTCGCCGATCATAAAGATCACGTTCTTTATTGTGCCGCCGTCCGCCGTTACCGCGGCCACGGCCGCAGCGGGTGAAAATACCGTCAGTAGCAACACGAGGGCGAGCAGCAGGCTTAAAAATCGATTGTGCTTCACGTTGTCAGCCTCCCTTTTTTTCTGTATTTCCATTGTAGATGATTCCGCCGGAAAATGCAATGGGAATTTTTCATTTTTCGGTTTGTATTTTGAAAGACAACAAAGTTTTATGATTGTTGAAAACATATAAAATTATTTTATGTGATTGATTTTTTGTGTGTATTATTGTATAATATTTTTATCTGTATAGAAGCAGGAGGATTTTTCTATGAATCACAAACGCAGCGTATTTTTCCGTGTGCTCAGCGTGGCCATGGCGGCTCTGCTTTTGCTGCCCATTGGCTCAGCGCTGGGCGTGCTCCCGGCGCTGAAGGCGAGCGCCGATACGTGGGGCGGCTCTTATACAACAAACAGCGGCTACTCGATCAGCGGAAACATGATCAGTATCACCAGTGCAAACGGGTTTGCCTATATTGCGGATAGGATGGTTAACGGGAATTACTTGACCTATACGCTGAATCTGGAAACAGATCTCGATATGAACAATATCACGTTTAAGGGTATGACCCCTTACGATAATCCGTTTAAGGGTACCTTTAACGGCAATAATCATACCATTTCAAATTTTAAGATGGATATGTCGGATAACCGCGTTGGTATGTTCCGCAAGGTGGACGGCTGCACAGTAAAGAATATCACATTTTCAGACGTCAACATCAAAGGCACAAAAACGGGTACGGGCGTTGTTGCCGGTTTGGCGGACGGCGCTTTGTGTACCTTCAGCAACATTAAGGTCTTGAGCGGTACGGTCAACGGCAACGCCCGTACCGGCGGT
>CAMVBR010000222.1 GCA_947165755.1 uncultured Clostridia bacterium | reverse complement strand
TGTAGCTTCTTAGCTTGTAGCTCCAGTTTGTGGGGCATCGAGCCCCACAAACTGCAATTCCTCTTGCCTTTTCCCGTCGCATAAGATATAATAAACCCGAAGCATTGGGAAAACGGAGGAATACGGATGAAACTGAAAAACATATTCGCGCTGCTGCTGGCGGCCGTTCTGCTGCTGACGACGGCGGCGTGCAAGGCGAAGCAGCCCGAGGAGACCACCGTGGAAACCACCGTGGAGGATACCACCGCGCCCGTGCCCGCCGAAACGGACAAGCGCAATCCCCTCACCGGCGAAGCCGGATACGACGAGGCGCTGCTCTCGCTGAAGGGCGTGGGCATCGTGGTGGAAAACCACCCGCAGGCGCGGCCCCAGTGGGGCTTTTCCACGCCCGATATCGTAATGGAATACGAGGTGGAGGGCGGCATCTCCCGTATGCTGTGGCTCTACGCCAACCCCGGGCGGGTGCCCGATCAGGTCGGTCCGGTGCGCTCCGCGCGGCACGACGTGGTGGAGCTGGCGCAGGGGCTGGGGCTCTTGTTCGTGCACTGCGGCGGCAGCCCGCAGGCGCTGAATTATATCAAAAAACTCGGCGACGGCTTTTCGGAGCTGGACGGCCTTTCCCTCACCAAATATTTCGCCCGCGATAAATCCCGCAGCGTTTCGCAGGAGCATACCCTCACCATCTCCCGCGAGGGGCTTGCCAAAGGCATTGAAGAGCTGAAGATCAAAACCGACCGCGACCCCGAGGCCGGCACGCTGTTCACCTTCGCGCCCGTTGGCGCGCCCGCAACCCCCGCGGGCGGGGACGCAGCGCACCTGCGCATCGTTTATTCCGGCTCTTATGTTTACGATTTTGATTACGCCGCCGCATCGGGCAAATACGCCGTGCGCCTCAACGATAAGGCCCAAACCGACGAGAACGGCGTGAACAACGCCTATACCAACGTGCTGGCGCTGTACACCGAAATGATCGATCTCGGCGATAAGGACCACCATCAGGACCTGCTGCTGGAAAAGGGCGGCAAGGGCCTGTGGCTCTCGGGCGGCCGGTATGAGGAGATCACGTGGCAGAAGACCGCAGCAAACGAACCCCTGCGCCTGTTTACCGCCGCCGGCGAACCCCTCGCCCTGAACGTGGGCAATTCGTATATCGGCTTCGTGAGAAGCACGAATGAAGGCAAGACGGTATTGAAGTAAATTTCAGTTTGTCGGGGAGGGCGCAACCGGTAGCACGGCTGACCCCAGCCGTTTTGCGCGGCGACGCGGTCCCCCGAAATGCAATGGAGCGGGGACCCGGCGGCGTGCAACAAAAGCCCAAAAACATTGAAATAGGAAGGTTTTCGTCGTCCCTTCGCCGGGGTATAGTCCGCATGCGCGTCCTATACCCACGCCTTGCGCCGATAGCGGCTGTGGGTGCGGGTCTCCGGGGGAGACCTCTGCCGCAGGCAGAAGCACCGACCGAGCCGGCAGGCGAGACCTGCCGCGCTACCGACGGGAAGGCAAGCACCCCGATAAATCCCAATTTTAGAACAACACAAAAAACCCTCCGCCCGCGGCGGAGGGTTTTCTCGTGAACGAAAAATTACGGATCCAGATCCTTCAGCAGGTCGCCGAAGAACAGGGCGATCATCAGCTCCATGGGGTCGGTCTCTTCGTAGCCCGAGGGTACGGCGGTGCAGGCGGTGGGCACGGTGAGCGCCACCGAGCGGAACTCGTAAAGCACGTCCAGCGCGTTTTTCTCGTTGTATTCGGCGATGGCCAGCAGCTTTTTGCCGTCCATATACACCTTCAGGGTGCCGGTATCGGCACGGAACGTGTATACGGTGCAGCTCGTGTCCTTATATTTGCCCGTTTCCTTTGACGTGGCTTTATCCAGCGCGGGGAACCGGCTGAACATCTCTTTGGCTTCGGTCACGTCGCCGAGCTCATCCTTGCTCATGCCCATCTCTTCAAAGGGAAATTCACCGTAGGCGCGGTTCGCGGGGTCCAGCAGATAGGCCTTTTCGCCCTTGAAGAGCAGGTTGATCTCAATGGCGTCTACGCCGAATTCCTGCTTGAGCTCCGCATCGGCAAACATCATCCGCAGATAAGTGGCGTCCGCGGAGGCGCCGATCAGAAGATCCTGCGCGCCGGCGCTGTCGGTCACGGTGAGCTCGGTGTAAAAGAAACCGCTGCGCAATACGTCGTACTGGTTTTTATAGAGCTTGCCGTCGGTTTTTTCCAGCCCCACGGCCACGCGCAAGGCCATGCGCGCGTCGGCAGTGGTGACGCTGCCGTCCAGGTTCACGTCGGCGGCATCCTTTTTTGCCGCGGAGAGCGTATCCAGCCCGATGGCGGCGCGAAGGATATCGCGGGCGTCCCCGGTGCCGATCTTGTTATCGCCGGTCAAATCGCCCGAGGCGGCGGCAAACGCGGTCAGCCCGACCGATAGCGCCAGCGAAAGGCTGAGGATGAAAGCAAAAATACGTTTTGTAACAGTTTTCAATGTAATACTCCTTTTTGTAAATGCAAAATCCGGAATGCCGCGAACGGCGAAACTATCCGAGCACCACGGTGATGATGCTGCCCTGCGGCGCTTTGATCAGCGGGCACACGAGGCCGTTTGCGATGTTTTCCATTTGTTTTTCGGCGGTGGACTGCCACACGGCTGCGCGCAGCTTCGGGGCCGTAACCGAGAAGGTGCGGGCCGCTCCCTCGTTCACGATCACGATCACCAGCTTGCCCTCGGGCGTTTTGTAGGCGGAGGCCGTATAGCCCAGCCGCGCGTCGTACACCGCGCCGTCCCAGCCGATCCGGTAATCCACGTCCAGCACGTCCGCGCCCGTATCAATACGCACGCTGCCCGCCGGAATGAATTTCGAGAAGTGGGCAAGGGCGTACCAGCGCTTGGCAACGCGCACGTCCGAGGCGTCGTCGTTCATGGCCAGAAGCCCGTCGGACCACAGCGTGCCGTCCTCCTTCACGCCGTAGTTGTTCACGCCGGTCCATGCGCTCCAGGAATTGGCGCCGGTGAGGGCCAGATCCTGACCGATCACGCCGGCGGTGCGCACGGCCCCGCCAAAATCGTCGATATCGTGCTCCAGCGGCAGCTCGCACCATTCCGTCATATCCACGGTGCAGGGGTAAGCCTTTTCTTCCACCGTCTGCCCGAAGGTATACTTATTGTGGGCGTTGCCGTCCGTCCAATAGCTGTGGTAGGCAAGGCTGCCCAGCGCCCCGCGCACGTCGGGGTCGGAGGCGAGCATATCGAACCAGTTCACCGTATCGTCGCTCACGTTGCCGCTTTCGGGGGCCATGAGCTTCACGTCCAGCCCGCTGGCCTTGATCGCCTTTGCGAAAACGCGCATCACGGCAAGGATCTCCTCGGGCTCGTAGTGGCAGCCCTCCTGCCCTACCCAGCCGCCGCCCCAGCTCCACTGGGGCTCGTTGATGGGGCTGATATACTTCACCGGCACGCCCTGCTCTATAAAGTGACGGGCGATGGTGAGAAAGTAATCGGCGAAGGCCTCGTAGTTTTCGGGCGGCAGGTTCGAGAAGTATTCCTCCTGCCCGCCGGTGGCCTGCCCGGTGCGGGTCATGGAATAGTGGGGGGAGTTGGCAAACAGCACCACGGTATCCACGCACCCGTAAGAGAGGGCCAGCCGCAGCATATTCTGCGCGGCGGCGTCCCTGCTGAAGTCGTATTCCCACGCCCCGGCCGCCTCGTTATAAAAGTAAAAGCTCTCGGTGGCCCGGTTGCCCCGGATGCGGGAATCGGGGTTCTCTTTTTCGCCCGCGCCAACGTTATAGCGGTAAATGTTCAGCCCGAGCCCCTCGGGGGAAAAGAGCAGCCGCGCCGTCTTCTCGGCGTTTTCGCTTTTGCCCACGTCCTGCGCCCACCAGCAGGCCGACGCGCCGAAGCCCGTAATCGTCTGATAGGTCTTCAGGGGGTTGACGCACAGCGATACGTCCGCCGACTGCACGAACTCCCTGGAATCGTTTTTCACGAATTTCCAGAAGCTGTCGTCGGAAACGTTGGAGATGGACCAGACGTTGACGAGAGAAACGAGGATGCACACGATGCGCTTGAGCAGGAGGATCATGGGAGGGCTCCTTTCGGGCAAAATTCGGGATGTACGGAATTATGGAAAATGAGGAATGAGAAATGAGAAATGAGGAATGTCGGTGGCGGCTTTCAGCCGCAATATATAATCAGGTATGGACGGAGTCCATCCATAATTCCTCATTCCTCATTCCTAATTTTTAATTCTTAATTCTTAATTACTCAAAGTATACCGGTTCGCCTGTTTTTGCCGAGGTGTAGATGGCCTCGAGAATCTGCGTGACCACGTAGGCCTGCTCGGGCAGCACGCAGGGATCGGTATCAGTGACCACAGCGTTGATCCACTGGGCCATATCCACGGCGGAGGCGGAGGCGTTTTTGCCGGCATAGAAGGCCACGCCGCCTGCGGAGAGGTTCACGTCCTCCACCACCTGACGCCCGTGCTTCACGCTGTTCACCTTCAGGCCGTCCACGTTATCCACGCCGCCCTTGGTGCCGCACAGCATATACGAGGCCTCGCGCGGCACGCGGAAGTTGAGCGCCCAGCTGGATTCCAGCGTGATCACG
>CAMVBR010000221.1 GCA_947165755.1 uncultured Clostridia bacterium | reverse complement strand
GGCGCGCCGGTGGGGTCGGTGGTCATCGCTGGCGTTTTTCCCGCGCAGCAGGTAAGCGAAAGCAGCATCGCCGCCGTGAGCAGAAGGGCAAGAAAAAGTTTTCGTTTCATAAGGATCCTCCCTTGTTGTTTTTCTACACGTTCTTATCAATAATAACCCTCACCAGCACGTTTCCGTCCGCGTCCAGCGCAACGCTCTCGGTGGGGGTGGCGATCAGGGCCACGCCGTTTACGTGATCGGCCAGCGCGGTATGGGGGTACAGCGGTTTGCCCGTGCGCGCGTCGTAAACGGCGGCGCGGTCTTCCCGATGCACGGCCATCAGCCCGCCGGGCAGAAAATTGAGCGAACACCCCTTCCGGTTGTATTCCTCCGCGGTCACGCCGTCGCCGAATACGTCCGCCAACGTGCCGCCGAACACGGTTTCCTGCGTATCCATATCGTATACGTAAAAACCGCCGTCCGCCGAAATCACCGCCGCCATGCCGCAGCCCACCGTGAGCAAGGGGTGGAAAACGGCGTATTCGCCGGCGCCGTAGGCAAGCTCATAAGGGGCGAGGAAGGAGAGCAGCGTTTCCCCTGCGGGGGTCAGCAGATACCCCGTGTTTTCCGCGTCCCGGAGGTACAGATACGGTTCCCACCCGCCGGAGCCCGATTCCAATACGGGCAGGATGCGCTCCGCCGGGGCGGGCAGAGCGATCTCGTTCCCGAAGAAATCGCGCACCGCGTTCGCGCTTTTATCGAGGAAAAACGAAGCCGTTTCGCTGCCGAAAAAGCTGTCGTCCCCAAGGCGGTTCAGCGCGGCCGCCGTCCAGCCGGTCTCCGGGGCGGCGGGGGCGCCGTCCGGGTCGAAATAATCCGCCTTCGTCATAACGCCGCTGCCGTACACCCCCATGGTATAGCCTGAAACGCAGTCGTAGGCCACAAATCGGTAGGTGCGGTCGCTCACGGGCGAAAGCGCCGTATCCAGCAGCCGGTATTCCTCGCCGCTGTAATAGGAAGATTGGCGCATCAGCCTGCCGCCGTCATTGAACAGGGTGCGGTTTTTAAGCGCCTTGGTATACAGCACGCCGCCGTTCCAATCCAGCGCCGTGCAGGTCAGTATGCAGTCGCCGCCGTCCCAAGCGGTTTGCGTCAGCAGCAGCATATCGTCGTCGGCAAAAATAACGCTTACGCCGGGGGCGAAATCGGGCCGTTCGGACGTGTATGCTTCAAGCGAGAGCAGCTTTTCGCCGGTGACCGCCGAATATACGGCGCTCGATGCTTCCGATTCCACCAGAAACCGGGGCGTCCGGCCGCGCTGAAAGGGCGTGGGGTTCACCATCGCGTAGGTATCGAAATGCAGCGCCCAGCGCCCGTTCACGTCGATCAGATCGTTGCCGAGCCGGTAAAAGCCCGTGCCGCCGCCGTAGGGATAAAAGACGAAGGAATCCCACTGCGGCTTCGTGATCACCTGCCCCTGCGCGGTCATCAGCCCGTAGCTGCACATATACGTGGATTCGTCCCAGCCGGTGTCGGCCGTGCTCACGTCCCTGAAGTAGGTCACGTCCCCGCAGTAGGGGAGCACCGCGCCGTAATCCTCCCGGGGCGTGAAGTCGTCCGCGGGGCCGGAGGCAAAGAAGGGCTCGTTTTTTTCACCGGAATAGTATTCCCCGATCTCCGGCAGCGCAGGCAGCGAAAAGGCGAGCCCGGCGGGCGGCGTTTGCCCCGGTGCCGTGGACGGCTCCGTCTCCGGTGTCGACGGCTCCGTCTCCGTTCCGGCAGGCGCGTCGGCGGGGTCGGTGGCGGGCGCGGGCGTATCGGGCGCGCACCCGGCGGTCGCCAACAGCAGCAGCGCGAGAAAAAGGCAGAAAAAGCGTTTCATTCCACGTTCCCCCATTGCTTTTTTCGTTTCACGTATATAATACCATGTCGGCGAAAGAATTGTGACAAATATAACGGAACTGTAACCGATTGTGTCAGAATTGTAATGTTACGACGACGTCATGCACAGCAGCAGAATGAAATAAATCGCGGGCGGCAGGAGAAATGCGGCAATGCCGAGCCAAACGAGCCGGTTTCGCCGGAGCTTTACCTTATCCCTCCACGCCAGAAGGCGCGTGAGCGTTGTGAGCAGGCTCCCCAGCATGCCCGCGGGGGCGAGGATGCCGCACGGAAGCAAAAAGCCGTTGCTTTGGGTGAGAACGAACAGCGCGAACAGCATAAGGCTCGCCGCGATCAGCGAAAGCGCCGCGATCGCGCACTTTTCCGCCGGGTGTAAGCGAATCCCGGCATGCCGTTTTTTGCTTCTATCTTGTTTTGCCTTCCGCGCTGCGGGCGCGGCAAAGCGGAATTCCACGCCGGAAGCGTCCGAAACGCAGCCGTAGGCGAACCGGTGCAGCTCGAAAACGCGGCGGCAGATGCTCAGCCCCAGCCCGCTGCCCGCGCCGTCGGCGCGCACGCCGTCCTCCCGGTAGAGCTCCTCCCATATATGGGGCAGGGCCTCGGGCGAAATGCGGCTGCCGGTGTTCTTTACGCGCACCGCGGCCTTATTGCCCTCCTTCGCGGCCGTCACAACGACGCTCTCCCCGGCGGGGGCGTATTTCACGGCGTTGGAAAGGAAATTGCGCACCGCGATGGCGATCATCTCCGCGTCGCAGTCGATCCACAGGCTCGGCTCCGTTTTCACGCTGAGCGAAATACCCTTTTGCTTCGCGGCGGGGGCGTAGGCGGCGGCCTCCCGCCGCACCAGCGCGGAAAGATCGGCGCGGGTCTTTTTTACCCCGTCGGCGGATAAAAAGCGGTTTTGCCGCAGCATATCCTCCACCAGCGTTTTCATGCGCTCGCTCTCGTGCAAAATTACTTCGGCGTATTCCGCCGTTTTTTCGGGCGCCACGTTTTCGGCGAGGCATTCCCCGGCCCCCGAAATCACGGCGATGGGGGTTTTCAGCTCGTGGGCCGCCGCCGATAAAAACGAATACCGCGAGTGCGCCAACCGCTCCCGCTGCCCGCGCCAGCGCAGCGCGAGGATCAGCGCCGCCGCGTATACGAACAAAAACAGCAAGGCGGTGAGCCCCATCGGCCATACGCCCAGCTTCAGCGTATTGAGAAAGGCGTTTTCGGCGTATAAAATCACGAAATACAGCGGCTGCCCGCCCTGTTCGCCGTGGAAAACACGGGTGGTCACACGGTACCCCGGCGCGTTAAGCTCGATCTTGCCCGGGTAATATGCGGGGCCGTATTTTACGCGGATCTGCTCGCCGAACTGTGGCAGCAGCGTTTGGGCCTCATGAAGGGTGCGCGTCAGCCGCCGCGTTTTGCATACGCTGAATATGTGCGTATACGCAACGTTCGTTGAGATCTCCGCTTTGTCTTTGTATTCCGGCGCAAGGTCCAGCGTGAGCCGCAGCCCGGCGGCCCCATAGCCGTATTTCAGCGTGAGCGATACGGGGATCGCTTCGTCCCCTTCCTTTGCCAGAGAAAGGCTTTCCACGTTGGCGCTGTCGTTCATCCGGAAGAAAACGAACCGCTGCAGCCGGTTTCGGATCTCCGGGGTCATATACGGCGATAGATCCAGCCAATCCCGAACTGTACCCGCAGAATCGTCGGCTGCGGAGAAAAGCAGAAGCCGATCCTCCGTTTTGGCCTGCAGCGCGCCGTCCGGCAGGTATACGGCGGCCAGGTAGGGGCGGTCGGCGGTCAGGTTATCCCCGGCGTAAAAGGCAAATTCCCGTATCGCCTCCTCGGGGGTATCGGTCTCCCGCAGTACACGCTCCGCAGTCTCTTCCCAATAATTTTCCCTGTCAGCGCGGTTGTCCGCGTTTTTGCCGCTCAGGTATGCGAGCATCCCCGCCGAGAGCGCGGCGTATGCCAAAAGAGAAACCAGCGTGAACAGCGCGATAAATCTTTTTTTGCTCATACCCGATCCTCCTGAAATACGTATCCCGCGCCGATCACGGTGCGTATCGCCCTTGCGCGCTTGCCCAGTTTCTTGCGCAGCAGCTTCACCTGCGCGTCCACTGCCCGCGGCTCCACCGCCGCGCCGAAGCCCCAAACGCTGTCAAGCAGCGCTTCGCGCGAGAGCACCGTATTTTTATTGCGCATCAGGCACAGAAGCAGGCGGCATTCCTTTGCCGTGAGGGCGGTTTCGGTACCGCCTGCGGTCACGGTCATTTTCGCCGGGTCAAGGGTGACCCCGGCCACCGAGAGCGCCCCGCCCGCGTTCATGCCTCTGGCCCGGGCGATGATGGCGCGGCATTTTTCGGCGAGCACCGCAAAGGAGCAGGGCTTTTGCACATAGTCGTCCGCCCCCGCGCCGTAGCCGCGCAGCAGATCCGTCTCTTCCCCCAGCGCGGAGAGAAACAGCACCGGCGTATCCGAAAACGCCCGGATCTCCCGGCAGGCGGTCAGCCCGTCCGTTACCGGCATGCGCACGTCCAATACGATCAGGTCGAACGCCGTTCCGGCGGCGGCCTCCACGGCCAGCGCGCCGTTTTCCACGGCGGTAACGGCGAACCCCTTGGCTGAAAGATAATCCACGGCCATCTGCCGCAGGTTGCGGTCGTCCTCCGCAAACAGAATTTTGTCCATCCGGACCCCTCCCTTCGCCTTCAGTATAGACCGGGCGTGTGAAATGCGTGTGAAATT